>CALMKG010000303.1 GCA_937867175.1 uncultured Propionibacterium sp.
GCCCGTGCAGCTGCGGCCGCACCCGCACGAGTTCGAGCTGTACTACGACATCTGATTTGAGGGTTTTCGCCCCCTGTCAGTAGTGGTCGAAAACGGCCTCTGACCTGGGAAAACGTCTTTCGGCGTCTTCCAGCGTCAGGGGCCGTTTTTCGTTGTTCTGCGGCCCCAGTGCGGCCCCAGACTCCGGCCGCCAGACACCGGACGAGCCGTCACACCTAGGAGGTATGACACTCTCCGTCCGCTCCCCCGACGAGCTGATCGCGGTGATCCCGCACCTGCTCGGCTTCAAGCCCGAGGAGTCGCTCGTGTTCCTGCCGATGATCTCCGAACTCCCAGCAGCCCGTGTCGACCTACCCACCACACCGGACGACCGCGAAGTGGTCTGGAGCTCGATCCGCGACGCCTACGGCCGCCACGCACAGCCCGGGTCCAGCCTCGCCATCGTCTGCGTCACCGCCGACCGCGAGACGGCCACCGGTATCGGTCATGAGTTCGCGGCCCGTTTTGACTCCATCGGCATCGACACCCGCGTCATGCTGTGGGCCGACGACACCCGATGGGCCGACCTGGGAACCGGCGACATGGGCCTCCAGACCGAGGCCGCCCGCGAGCGGATCGCCGCAGCGACCGTCCTGTCCGGCCGCGCCCAGCCGGCCGTCAATCGCGACTCACTCGCTGAGTCGCTGGTCGGGAATCGCGAGCCTGTCGCGGCGCTTCTTTCAGAGACACGCGTGGCCGCCCGCCAGAACTCGGCAAAGGCGGAGGACCGCTGGGCGCTTGCACGCCTGCAGCGCTTCCACAATGACGGCATCCGGCTCAATGACGGCGACGCGGCCCGTCTTCTCGTAGCAGTCGAGTCCATCCCGACTCGGGATCGACTGTGGCTCGACATGAATCGAGGCAACGCCGGCTCCCACGTTGCGCTGTGGACCGACATGACAAAGCGTGCGCCTGACGACGTCCGTGCTGCCCCGGCCTCACTCCTCGGGTTCGCTGGCTGGCTCAGCGGCCACGGCGCCCTGGCCTGGTGCGCCCTCGACCAGGTGCCGAAGGACAGGCCGTACGCTCTCGCCAACCTCGTGTCTGCGGCCGTCCAGGCAGGGATACATCCGCGGGAGTGGGAGGCAGCAAGCCGCCCGACCGAGCGCGGCCTGGACAACGCGGCCGACTTCATCGCCCGCAGGTCTGCCGCCCAGGCCGGACCAGCACAACCCGCACCCGGACTCTGAGGAGGGCGCCGTGGATGTCAACTCCCGTCGAGGCCGTCCGGCCAGCCGACCTGAACGGCTGCTCGCGTGGCTCTTGCAGCGGAAGACGATGGCCGCTCCCATCGCCACCAGGATCGACTTTGTCCGGGCCGAGCCCGTCGAGATCACGCAGGCTTGAAGTGCGCCGCGAGGGCCTCACGTACGGACGGCACCTCAACCGTCCCCTCTGCCTCGACGAGGAGCTTGACGAGCCGCTTGGGCCAGAGAACCTGCACACCACGGGTTGCGAAGGCGCCACCGATCAGCGGCCAGTCAGCCTCAACGAAGCAGAGCGAGCCGACAACGGGCACGTCGCCGACGACCTCGCGCACCAACTCGACCTGCTTGAGCGCGCCGTCGACAAGCTTGGTGCAGTCGCGCCGACCGACGAGCACCTTCTCGACCTTCGGACGCAAGATACCGCCTTCGATCCTCAGCTCGGGGCGACCCTTATACCGCTTCGCGTCGATTACCCAGACGCCTGCAGGGGTGACGGCAATGTGGTCGATGTTGGCCTTCGAGCCCGGGATGCGGCGGTCGTGCAGCACCGCGATCGACTCCGAGACCAACGAATCAAGTCGAGCGCCGAGTCGCTCCTCGCCGACGGCACCGGTCGCCCACGCCTTGGTGCTCTGCTTCTCGTCGGACAACGCCACAGCGATGCCGCCGAGCTTCCCCCACTTCTGACGCAGTCGCTCCTCGTCCTTGGCTTTGCGGCGCTCGTATTCACGACGGGCAGAGGACCCGGCGTCACCTGAAGCCTTGACTGGCACGACGACCACCTGTTCATTCGGCGCATCCGCGACCTCGGCTTCAGCCGTGAGGACCACCGCGATGCCAGTTGGGCACTCGACGCATCGAACGGTCTTGGTGGTCCGCTCGTAGATCGCCTCTTGCTTCGCCGGGAGGGAGGTGCCACAGAGACGGCACGTCCCGGCGTAGCGGAGCTTCATCCTCTTGTCATCAGGAACTTCGTTCATGACTGCGCCTGGAGCCAATCGCTCATCGCCGTGTTCACCGCGTCGGACGAGTAGACCTCCCTGGGCCATGACGAGACCCGGCGCGTAAGGCCCTGATTGTGGTCGTTAAGGTTCTGCTGGAAGACGCCATCCATGTGGATGCGAGGCGATCCTCCGTTCCACGCGGTCGCGCCCTTGCCGCCAAGATTGGCAAGGTGCGCCGCCTGATTGACGACATCGCCCATGTACACGACGTCGTTGATTGTGCTGCCTTTGTACCCCGCCTTGATCATCAGAGCGCGGCCATACGACAAGCCAATCCCGAACCGAATCGGAGTTTGAAGTCCCGCCTTCTTCATCTTGAAGGCCAGCACGTTCTCCAAGATGTTCACCCGCGCGGCAATACTGAAGACATCATCGATGTCAGTCGTTGTCGGCGTGTTGTAGACCGCCCAGACGCAGTCGCCGACGATGTTGACTTCCCGCACCGAGGGATCGCTGTTCAAGATCGCGACCGTCTCTGAGATGAAGGCCCGGTAGATCCGCGCGAGCACGCGGCGCTGGTACGTATCGGGAAGCTTCGACGAGTCGCGGACGTCAACAAAGATTGCTGAACAGTATCCGTAGAAGCCGTTGGTGAAGGTGAGGCGATCGCGACTCGGCAGGGAGTCGAGCTCGTCGAACGAACTGTTCGACGGCGACAGGATCTCGTCCAGCCGGCCGAAACTATCGATGTGGCTATAGCTCTTGTAGTTGCCGTCCACACCGTCACCATCCCGACTTGGCGACGGCGAGCGCGGTCACGGCAAGGGCCGCCAGAGCAAGGAGCACGGCCGTCAGCCCGATGCTTGCCCAGCGGTACTTGGCACGAGCAACGTGCGCGTTGGCCCAGATCTGACCGGCGATTTCTCCGACCAGTGCGGCATCCTCCGTGCTGAGCGCCCTCACGGTCTTGTCGTATTCGGCGACTCCGGCCTTGCGACCGTGGCGTCGAGCGATGTGCTCGAAGTAGAGGTTGCTCGTGGGGTCCTCCCGTGCCCACAGTCGCGGTCGCAGCGCCCAAGCTGCGGACAGGCCAGCGATCGTGATGAAGATGCCGCAGATCACCGCGGGTACCTCTATGCACTTGCCGGGGTCGGTCACGCCGTTCATCAGGTTGTAGAGAACCCCGGCCGAGATGCCGGAAGCCGCCACGGTCCCGGCTGCTTTCGTCTCGGCATGCTTGATCCAGTCGTTAACTAGACCGAGCATCTTCCAGGCTTGATCGGGGTTGCCTGCGACCGCCGCAACGGCCATCTCTGGAATTTCGTCGGCCGTGTCCTCGGTGGACTCGACCGCGGGGTCGGGCGCCTCGCCGGGTCCTTCGGTCATGCGCTCAGGCCCCGTCTCCGGTTGCGCACGTCGTCCCGCTTGCGTCGTGCGACGGCTCGGAGGGAATCCGCCCACTGTGCTTGGATCATGGACTCGCGTAGGGCGTTCACGTCGGGGCGGTTCTTCTTTCCGTCGAGGATCGCGTTGCAGTACTCCTCGCCGTGGACTTGGCACCAGGACGAGACAAGGCGGCGGCCCTGACGCTCCGGGTCGTCGATCGGGAGCTTGTCGATCTCGAAGTCCTGCCATATCCCGTCGCCGGGGCCGTCGCCGCAGGTGCAACTGAGAGTGAGGTAGTCGTTCTTCTCGATCCGATCCCACACGGAACCCGCGACGATCAACTGGTGTCGGTCGGCGCACTGCGCGGCTTTCGTCGCATAGTTGACGGGCTTTCCAGCCCACACCGGTTCTTGCTGGGCGGGGTTCCGCGGCGTTCCTACCCGCTTTACGAGCACTCGACCCGAGGCGACGCCGACCTTGAAGCCCGTCTCCGGCTTGGTCGGCCACTTGGTCTCAATCTGCGTGGCGAAGTCGAGAGAGTTGGTCTTGACGGTGATCCCAGCGCACATCGCGCGTTCGTAACGGCGGTCACCCCAGAAGATCGCGAGGGCGCCGTCTCCTTGGATCTGGATGAAGTTGGCGTCGAACTTGTCGAAGATCTTCACGACGCCGCCGGTGCCGGCCTCGTAGATGCTGGCGGTTGAAGCGGCCTTCGAGCCGGTGCCGAGTTGGGTAGAGCTCTTCAGGTCTGCAACGACTACGACGACGTCGTCCATCCTGGTCCACTTGCGGGCCGTGATCGGCAAGGTCGAAACATCGACGTCGTCGGTGCCATCGACAACCTCCGGCATGGACGAGAACTCGCCCTTTGTCGTTGACGACAGCTCGTCGAGAAGGTCCTTCAGGTCCATCGGTGTGTCGATCCTTCCTAGGTCTCGCGGTGGCTTGGTGCTACCGACTGCAAGATCTGAACGGACGGAACTACAGCCTTGTAACTAGGCTACTCCGACCCACCGACACAACGTGGAGAGTTATCCACAGGCTCCCCGCCGCCCACAGTGGCTGGGCTCATGAAGCGCCCTCCGCCCCGACGCCGTCCGTGAACCAGGCGGTGGGCACCGAGGAGGCCCAACGCTCCAACGGGGAGTCATCGAGTGCGTAGTATCCAGCGAGCAGATGACACGCCTTGTAGGAGATGATGCACGCAAGCCGCACCTGCTCCTCCACGGTGTCCAAGGTGGTGAGCCACGGGCGACTCGTGATGCCCCCGATGTCGACCGCCGTCGTCTGCCGGAGAATCGCGGTCAAGGACGGATGAGAGTAGTCGGACAGGAAGTCGTAGAGTCCCGCGCCCGTCGAGAGACAGAGGTCAACGAACTTCGACGCGCCTGCACCAAGCCCCGGCAATATCTCTCCGTGCAGTTCCCAGGTCTCGATCTTGTCCATACCTGAGAGATCAGGGGCGAACACGCCAAATACCGATCTAGCCTCGAAGATCTTGGCGTCCCGCTCGCTCTTGAGCTTCTTCGCCTGAGCCTTGTCGAACTTCCCAGCCGTGAAGCGCTCACGCTGAAGGGACGAAACGGATTCGAGGTAGAACCGTGCAACGCGCCTCTCCCCCGACCTCGGTCCGAGGTCAGGCTCCAGCAGCCATGAGACTCGACCAGCGAGCTCAAGCTCCGCCCGGACAAGTGGCCACGGTCCCACCGTGATCGCTCTTGCATTGAGAAGAGCCTTCAGGGCCAGGAGCTGTTGGCTTATGGCCTCCACGTAGAGGCCGGCATATTGGCCCGGCGCATGACCGACGTTTGCGGGCCCATCGGACTTGAACGCCTCGAACTGAGCCGCATCAGTACCAGCCGGTGACGTCGGCGGCGGCACCACGCTCAGGCCCCGTCCGACCTCGACCCATGCGTCCACCAGTCGCTGAAGAATCGTTGCAAGATCCTCAACTCTCCGGTCGCCGTCGTCAGGCAGGCTCGGCTCCTCTCCTTGTGACGCGAAAGACCTTCGCCAGAGGCCGCGAACGAAAGACCCGATCCGGCCCATCGCAATCAGTCCATCGACCAGTCGTCGTCCTCGAAGCCGAGGGTCTTGAGGTTCTCGCGGATCGCCGTCCGCTGGTCTTCGGTCAACTTGTCGAGTTGGTCGGACTCGATGTCAAGGGAGACCCGAATCGGGATTCCGCTCGTGACGAAGTGAGAGACGATCTCCTCGTAGATCTGGCCGACGTCGCGGACAACCCTGTTCGTACTGAGGTCCTTCGTCGCCTGGAATCGCCTGGGCACCGCTGCCACTCGGGGAGTGGCTGGCTGCGAGGGGTCAATTGTCGTCTCAGGGTCGGTGTCCTCCGAGGGCTCCTCGGGGTCAGTCTCGTCTTGGGGCTTGGCGTCCCTAGCGATCAGCTCTAGTGCCAGCTTGGGGTCGACGAGCAGGCCGCCTTGACGGACCGCGGTCGGGTTGGTGACGGTCAGACCGACGAACCGGCCGTCCTCGTATGAGTCGGCGTAGGCGAAGCCGTCGAGCTCGATGCTGAGGACTTCGTCGAGGTGCCAGACCACGTCCATCACGACCTTGGGCTGAACGACCTTGGGCATGTAGACGTACTGGCTGAAGTACCCGACGACAGTGTCGAGAGGAACGTACGGCTTGTCCTTCCACAGGTTGAGCCGGTTGATCTGCATGCGCAGTAGCGACGGCGAGAACGAGCGCACGACGAACTCGCCGGCATCGGCCTTCTTCGTCACCCGCTCGGCGAGCGTTCCGTCGCCGTTCATCAGAATCGACTCCAGCTCGATCTCCGCCGAACCGGGCTCCTGAGTCGGTACCAAGATCCAGCGGTACGCCTCTCGGATCGAGTCCGCCACGGTCTGCTTCGCTTGCGCAACCCGAGACTCGGCCACCTTGATGTTGTGCTGGTCAAGGTTCAGCGAGTCCTTGTTCCCCAGGATGTACTCCCACGCCATTCGCTGCCGGACGGCATTGATGAGCACGTCGATGCGGTCGACCTCGGGAGCTAGGAACACCAGGCTGTTCTTGTGGATGCGCGCGTTCGTTCCGCGCTTAGTAAGGAACTCAGTCGCCGCGTCCTCTGCCACTGACCGGCCGCGCTTGGAGAACGGGCGGTCCGGGCCGAAGATAACAAGGCCGATGCCGGGGTCGTCTTCCACGTCGATGCTGCCGTGGGGGAAACGGTGGACCCGCTCGAACAGCCCCTTGTCCGTCTCCTGTCGGACGACCTCGGCAAGCTCGTCGAAGACCTGGTCCTCGTGGTACGAGTCGGCGCGCTCCTGAACGATCTGGGCAACCGTCTGCTGCAACGACAACCAGTAACGGTCCTGGTCTCGGTTCATGTACTTGCCGAGGTCTCCGAGGCGCCGCAGACCGTCTGTGACGTGGGCGGGGTTGTCACCGGGGTACGTCGACCCGAGCACGACTCGCTTCTGTTCGATGCCTCGGATCGTGGCCGCGCTACCGTCGCGCTGGCGCAGGTTCGCCATCGGCGCCGTACCAAGGAACACACAGCGAGCGGCTCGCTTGGTCGCCATCGACTTCCCGAGGATCTTGATCTCGCTGTCGACCACGTGGGCGGTCGACGTCTCGCCGGCAACGTCCGCGTCAACGATGGGCTTCCAGGAGTCATCAAGGTGGTTGGCGAGCTCGTCGAAGACCTTGGCGCTGTCCAGCGGGATCGAGGCCGGCAAGATCATCGGAGACTTGTCGCCGCTGATCCACAACGCATAGACGACCGTCGCCATCAGACGCAGCACGCCACGTGTGCGCTGGAAGCGCTCCAACGTCGACCAGTCCTTGTAGAGGCGGTCGAACAACTCAGGGTGGATCGGATACGCGGTCTTCATCGACGCCCGGTAGCCGGGCTGCATCACTTCACTCGGGACATCGGAGGCGTAGCGCAGGTAGTGATCCACGAACTTCTGCACCACAAGATCGCGAGCCGCGTCCTGCTCCCGACCGAAGGGCTTGAAGACCCGGCGCCGGACGATCTCGAACGACTCCTCGATCGTCGCCGGCTGCCACGCGGACTCCACACGGTGGATCACCGAGCGCAGGTGTCGAAGTGCTTCCAAGCCTGCGGTGCCGCCGACCTCGTGCTCGTTCTCGATCGGTGCCTCCGCACCCGCCATGTCTCGCACCACATCAGAGGCAGGTAGCGAGACCACAAGGAGTGCAGTAGGGACCGACTTGACCGCCTCGGTCAGCGACTGAACGAACGTCATGTGTCCGTCGAACGTGCCGGCCGGAGCCGGCTTCTCCCGCGACCACAGTTGCCGCAGGTAGGCGACCCACTCGTCGATCAGGACGATGCACGGGCCGTGCTTCGCCAACAGATCCGCGATGGCCGTTGTCGTGGGAGGCACCGACTGCTCGTCGTAGCGAGCGACCAGGTCGTAGCCTTCCTTGCCGCCGAGCTGGTACGCCAGTTCGCCCCACAGCGTGTTGACCGTGAATCCCTCCGGCTTGGGCATGCCGAGGATCGAGAGGTCGTTGCCGACCAGCACGGCGCGGTTGACCTTAGTCGGCAGTTCGTCGATCCCGATGCCGTCGAGCAGCTCGCGCATCCCCGGCAGCTTCTCGGCCGAGACCCCAGCCGCGGCGTGATACACCGCGAGCAGCGAGTGCGTCTTGCCACCACCGAAGGTCGTCATCAGATCGACGACCGGCTCGCCGCCACCACCTGAGAGCCGCCGGATCGCCTGCTCCAGCAGGTACCGAAGGCCGCGCGTCAGGTAAGTCCGGCCGAAGAACTCCACGGGGTCGCCGTACTCAGGACCTGCGACGCCCTGATGCACCTGGCGGAGGTCGGCCGCGAACTGGGCGAGCTCGAACGTGCCGCGCGCCACGTCGTCGTGCGGTTCGACGACATCGCGCCACGCTGGCAATCCGGTCGAGTCGACCTGGACCGAAAGTGCCTTCTCCTGCGCACGCTGGAGACGCTTCTGGTCCTCCTCGAACATGAGTCGCCGGAACTCCCGGCGCATCTCGTCGGCCTTGTCCGCCTGCTGCACAGCACCAATCGAGCGGAGGATGTGTTCCGCGTCCATGAGGACGCGCTCGGTGCGCTCGGAGGAGATCCGTTCGCCGTGTGCCCACTCCTTGCGAGCGTCCCAGAGAGCCGAGACCGCCCGCTTGTCCTCGAAAGACAGTTGGTCCTTGAACAGTCCGTGCCACTGCTTATCGAAGACCCAGAACAGGTATGCCGGGTCAGACTGGTTCGGCGTCGCGTCACGCCCCATCAACCCGGCGGTGCGACCAACCTCGGTAGGCCAGTTATCCCCGTACTTCGCGTGCAGAGCAGCAACCATCCACGGGCCGAGTCCCTCGGCCACAAGATCAAGCGCACGGCCCACGCGTTCCTTGTTGGTCAGTGCGGCCATCTCAGAACAACCTCTCTGCGCTCGCGGCCCCACCGCTTGCGCTCAGCTTCACGAGTTCCGACCAGGAGTTGATCAGCGCGTTGTACCGCTCCTGATCCGCTGTACGTCCGGCGGCTGCAGCGAGGTCGTGCAGTCGGTAGGTAAGCGTCATCGTTGTCTCCCGCAGAGGGCCAAGTTCGCTCATTAGCCGAGCTGCTTCCAACTCGCCTCCGCCATCAATGAGACGGTGCGCGAGGTGGTGGACCGCCTCCCAAGCGGTAGGGCGCCGGTCCGTCGAAGGCGACCAGTCGGGGTCGAGTTCTCCACGTCCAAGAAGGCTGACCTTGTTCGCTTGACTCACCGCCACTTGTGCTCTGACGACATCATCGACTCCGATTCCGAGGGGCCTCGCTGTCTTGTCGGCCGCGTCGAAAGTCGAGGATGCCCACCCGTAGGTCGCCCACCATCGAACGGCGAAGCGGGACTCCGAATCGAGTTCGCCTTCCTGCTCGTCCAGCACTTCCGATCGTGCCGTGTCGATCATCCGGAGGGCCTGTTCCACGGGGACTTGTTTGCCGGACTGGTCAAGAACCGCTCGGTAGCGCGAATAGATCTGCATCCCGGGGCCCATAGCCGCCTGAGCGAGGTCGATTGGGAGAATCGAAGCAGCCTGAAGGTCGCGGACAGCAGGCGCTAGCTCGCGGCGGAGGATGCGGCTGAAGTCTGCGAGCGAAACGGTCCCGGCAGACGCCGATCGGGGACGGCAGACCATCACGATGTACGACGCAATCGAGTTGGCTTGATTGCCGATGAGTCGCGCAACTGTGGCGCCGTGAATCGGCCAGGTGCCCGTGATCTCCAGATCCGCGGCGATCATGGCAGTGAGGATCGATGCCCAACGCGTCTCCTCGCCCGAGCCGGCCTTCTGCTCCTTCGAGGCGTACACAACAAGGATTGGAAGGTCTGGAGACTGTGCCCGCTTGAGCGCGTTGAAGGTCTCGGTGAAACCGTCGATAAAGTAGCTCTTGGCCGCTGCTGGACTGTTCCCGTGGTGCGCTGGCACCGCGGTGAGCTCGCCCTTCTTCGGAGCGGCGACGGTTAGGTAGAGGTCGGGATGCACGCGTCGGAGCGCGAGCCGATGCCAGAGGTAGAAGTAGTCGGAAAGATCCGCGTAGCCAATCGCATCGAAGTAGGGCGGATCAGTGGCGATGAGCGTGGCGCCATCGCCCGTCGCTTCCCGTGCGTCTCGGCGAAGGGCTTGTCCCTTGCCCTTGACGACGTAGCGGAGAGCACGAGCCTGGTCGGTGACTATTCCCGAGAAGGAGCCGACAGATTTTCCAAAAGGATTGGTCTCCACATAGTCCCAAAGCATCGGCATGTCGTTCTGCCCGAAAGCAGGCTCAGCCTTGGGCGCCCCTGACACAGCGGTGTTCCACCGAACCTGACGGGAGTTGGCTTGAGCCATCTTGCCAAGGCTCAACCCAAGCAAGGTCGCCACGGCAGATGCCCAGTCAGTGTCACCGCCTTCGGCCTGGACCCGATCGAACACGGACCCGATTGCCTTCGCGAAAGCGCTCAGCACGGCGACTTGACGCGGCGTGTATAGATCGCGCTGGTCTGTGAAGCCGAATCGCGGTCCAGAGAACCAGCGAGGAATATCTGGAAGGGCCACAGCCGGGAAGTCATCCGGGTAGTCCAGCATTGCTGCGGCGGTCTCGTCCGCCGACGGTGCGCGATAGTGCCGCTTCCCCGCACGTTCGGTGACGACGCACACCAATCGGTCGCGAATCCGTCCGCTCTTCCCCTCAGCGATCAACCACTCTTCCGGGACCGCCCCTCCGCACGCCAAGCATTGGAAGTTGGCTCCTCTGCCGACTTTGGCAGCCTCGGGCGCCTCGCCCTTGACCTGGCCGCTCACAACGCTCAGTCCAAGTTGTCCGCCATCAACTGACGGCTCGAACCACGCCAGATCACCCTTCTTCTTCGAAATCCACATGGATTGCATCAGGAAGGTATCTGCACCACACGTCGGGTTTGGGCAGGTTGCGGATCGCGCCCAACGCCAAGCAACGAAGTCCTCTTGCTCCGACGGCGGGAACAGAGATGAGACTTCTTCAAATGCGGCTTCCTGGACGGCATATGCGTAGTACCGGACATCCTCGATCAAGCCACCGAATCCGCCACCTACACCTGTGGCGGCGTCGAACAGCCCAGATGACTGGACAGGAGGATGTACGGCCTTGCCGCCTGACACTTTGGGTAGCAGCTCGGTCAATGTTCGCGTAATGAGGACAGGCACGGGGTTGAGGTCGGTTGCGAGCGTCGCCAGCCCGAGCCTCTGTGCCTCTAGGAGAGTCGAACCACCACCGCAGAACGGGTCCATCACCGTCGGAAGGCCATCTGGGTACGCCCGCCGAAGCACATCATTCGCCTCACGCAGGTCCGCTGCGTCGGGCAAGTCAGCTCCGTTTGCGACTAGACGCTTCACAAGATCGAGTAGGTAGATGCGCGCGTTGTCATCATCGGGTGCATCCACCAACGCCGCGAACAAGAGGGCCCGCCACGCTGGCAGGGGCATTGCTGCGAACCATTTGTGCAGATTGCGGATTGTGCCGACCTTGCGGTCCTTATACGCCTTGCATGCGGCGTTGATCTCGTCGAGCGGGAGGGCGACCTCGATCAGCTTCTTCTTGTAGGTCGTTTCACTCACTCTTGGCTCATCTCTGTTGCGTCGTTCCAGAAGGGTTCCCAGTCGTACTCCACGCGGGCAGCGCGGGGGTCGATGGGTTGGGTAATCGGGTGTCGTAGGTATCGCACCGTGGTGGTGTCGTCGTCAGCGACCTGGACAAGGGCGAGGACGGAATGGTCACCCTTGTTGAGCGCCGTGACTGCCTCTTGGCGCGTGAGCATGAAGGTCTTGCCGCCGAGAACGCGGCCCTTGACTTCGATGAAATCGATGTGCTGCCCGGTGTCTGACTCGATGTCGTATCCGGGGTTGTTGTGGTGCTTCTCCATCGGATGGTGTCCAAGGGTTCGCTCGGCGCGGAGGACGGCATCGACTGCGAGACGCTCAACGCGCGTGGTCTCGCGAGCGCGGGCGTCGGCACCTTCAGGGTCCTCCTGGGCGTCCAGCCAACCGATTGGGACGACGAGACATGCTCCCGTTACTCGCGGGGGGCGTACGGAGATGTCGCGTTCGAGTTCGAGGTCTTTGATGCGGCGGTCGAGGCGTCGGACAAGCGACTCGGCGCGCTCTCGCATCTGGGAGGCCGGCAGGCGCGTCTTCTTCCCGGCACGCTCTTGCTCGCCGAGCTCGAAGGCCCGTTGGTCCCAATAGTTGATCTCGCGGGTGAGGCGCTCACGAACGAGACGTTCGGTCTTGTCGACTCGCTCGATCGTGCGCTTCGTGACCTCATCGGCGTGGCTTCTCGCGATGGTGACGGATGCCTCGCGGATCACCCTCTGGTCGAGGTCGGCGGCTTGCGCCCAAGTTTCGCTGAGGATCTTTCCTGCGAGGGTGTGCTCTTCATCGGTCGGAACCTCGAAGTTGGGGATGGGCGATCCGGTGAGCGCGGTGATCGTTCCCTCGATGTCGATGCGGACGTATTGCGCTCGGCGGGAGACCACCCAGGGCTGGCCATCTCGTGCCGTGCGGCCGTCGGTGACGTCGTGTTCCAGGAGGCTCACGACGTAGGGCTGTGTCGAGAGGTCTGACCGATCAACCAGGGTTGCGCCTCGTCGGAGTGCGTCGTGGTGACGGTCGAAGACGACGCCCATCGTGGCGGCCATGAGCGGGTGCCCTGGGTGAAGCAATGTGGCGAGGTGGTTGTTGCCCTCGACTCGGACGTACTTCGGGTCGAAGGTGACGCGGTGGTAGGAGTCCACGACGGGCTGGCCGTAGCCGGTGATCCGGTCGCGCTCCTTGACCTCTGATGGCACGCGCTTGATCTCGAAGCGGTGGCTCTCTCGCATGCGCAGCGAGCCGCCGACATCGGCGAAAGCGCGGTGGAAGAATGCCTCGACATGATGCGGCTGGAGGCGCGCGGCCTCGGCTCGCTCCATCTCGCGGCGCATCGCGTCGATCTCGGCATCGTCCATCGCCGACGGGACGAGCTGGTTGGCGCGCAGCAGCTCGGGGATGCCGTCGGCGATCTTGGGGTCAACGACCTCGGTGAGGTGACGCTGCCGCTCGGGCTTGTTTGCCTCCCGGATGGCGGCAATCATCAGGTCGCGAAGCGCGTTGCCTTGGAAGAGCTGCCCGAGGACGTCGTAGACGCGACCGCCGAGCGTGGCGCGCTGCTCTTCGAGCTTCTCCAGCAGCCGGGTGTAGACGTCGCCCTCGCGGGTGTCATCGGCGACCAGTGACCACATGAAGCAGGTGTTGGGCTGCCCGATGCGGTGGACGCGGCCGAAGCGCTGCTCGATGCGGTTGGGGTTCCAGGGCAGGTCATAGTTGATGAGCAGATGGGCGTTCTTGTGCAGGTTCACGCCTTCGCCTGCGGCGTCGGTCGCGATGAGAAATACGCAGCGTTCGTTCTGCTCGAACGTCTCCTTGGCCTTCTTGCGGTCCTCGCGCTTGGTGCCACCGTGGATGGTGATGACCGCGTCGTCTCGCCCCAGGTGCTGAGTGAGGCGCATCACCAAGTCGTCGAGGGTGTCCCTGTGCTCGGTAAAAATGATGACCTTGCGCCTGGCACCCGTGTCGTCGCGCATCTCGTCGTTGTCGTCGAGCGTGTCGCGCAGCGCATCCCACTTGGCATAGGTCGGTGAGGACTTCACGGCCGAGGACTTGATCAGCAGCCGGTCGAGCACCGCAATCTCGGTCTCCAGCTCTTCGGGACTGCGGGCGCTGGTGGCTCCAGCGATCGCCTTCTCTTCGAGTGCCTCGCGCTCTTCATCGGTTAGGTCGTCGAGGTCCTCCCAGTCATCGGGGACGTCCACGTCGTCACTCTTGACCGCGGCGTACATACGTGACTCGCGAAGCTCGGACTCCAGGCGCGCCTTCCGCCGCTCAAGTGAGCGGTGGATGGCTGCCGGCGACGAGGCCAGCCGCCGCTGGAGGGTGGTGAGGGCGAACCCGACCGCTGTGCGTCGACGCTTGTCGCCCTCGATCTGATCGGCGCGGTTCATCTCCTCGCGGACGTAGTCGGTGACCGCGACGTACAGCTCCTTCTCGGGCTGCGACAGCTCGTACTTGACGGTGAACGCGAAGCGCTCGGGGAACAGGCGAGTGCCCTCGAAGGTCCGGAGTTCCTCTTTGACGAGGCGGCGCATCAGGTCGTCGACGTCGACCTTGCGGCTTCCCTCGCGGGCTACTCCCTCGAAGCGGTCGGAGTCCAGCAGGGCCATGAAGAGCTGGAATTGCTCCTCCTTCCCCGAGTGTGGGGTGGCGGTCATCATCAGGAGGTTGCGGGTGTGCTTACCAAGCTCCTCCGCCATCTGGTAGCGCTTGGTCTTCTTGACCTCGCTGCCCCACACGGTCGCCGACATCTTGTGGGCCTCGTCGAGGATGATTAGGTCCCAGTCGACGTCACATGCCTTGTCGAGGATGCCCTCGCTGTTGCGGGCAAGCACGTCGAGCCGGGCGAGCCACAGGCCACCGCGCGCGAACGGGTTCCCCTCGTTGAGGATCTTGTCGCGCGTGAGCATCTCGAACTCAAGCCCGAACTTCTCCCGCATTTCCTCGTCCCACTGGTCAACGAGGACCCCTGGGGAGACGACCATGACGTTCGCGGCGTCGCCGCGAAGCAACAGTTCCTTGACCAGCAGGCCGGCCATAACCGTCTTGCCGGCGCCCGGGTCGTCGGCGAGGACGTAGCGCAGCGGCTGCTTGTGAAGCATCGTCTCGTAGACCGCGCGTAACTGGTGCGGGAGTGGTTGGACGTCGCTGGTCCCGAGCGCTGCCTGGGGGTCGAAGAGGTAGGCCAGCCGCATCCGACGCGCCTCAGCCGCGAGCAGGAAAGCATTGGAGTCAGCATCAAAGCTGAACGCCAGCCCCGGCTTCACCGCCCGGATGTGCTGGACCGCGCTGGCGTAGACGATCCGCTCGGCAGGACCCGACTCTCCGCGGTACATGACGTTGGCCGAGTCGTCGGTCAGCCGCTCGACAGCGATGATCTTGACCGGCTCGGGCCCCGCGAGGCCCGTGACGGTCGCACCGACCTGGACGACTTCATAAAGGGACCGGCCAGCAGGCCCGGCCCCCACGTCGTCAGTCCCATCGGTATCGGCAGTCACAGGGACAACCCTATTGGGGAGGGCCGACAGAAATGGACTCAACATCGCAAACACATCCCGTCGAGCCGACGCCAACCCTCCGATGCGCCGCCCGATGCCAAGATTGTTCCGTGCGCAGTATCGAGGACCTGACCGACGCGATCCGGACGCCAGCGGGCCGGGCGCGGTTCCGCGAGGCGATGCAGGCGTATTCCGCGGGCGCGAACCGGGCGGCAACCATCCTGCTGTGGACGTCGGTGATGCAAGACCTGACCGACAAGCTCCGGGTGTTGGCCGACGCGGGCGACGGCGCAGCAACGTCCGCCATTGCCGTCGTGGACGCTGCGCGGGTCTCCCAGGATGTGCGCGCGATGCAGAACTTCGAGAACGGGTTACTCGACCGCGCAAGGGGCGAGTTCGAGTTCCTGACGGCGCGCGAAGCGGAAGAGCTCCGGCGGCTCGGCGATGATCGAAATCTCTGCGCTCACCCCTCCTTCCAGAGCGACTCCGACGACCCATTTGAGATCTCGGCGGAGCAAGTTCGTGCGTACGCCCGGACCGTGGTGGAGGCGGTCCTCTCACAACCACCGATCGTCGGGAAAGCACTCGTTGAGAGGTTCATCGCCGACACGAAGAGCGGCTCGTGGCCGGACGAGGACCTGGCCGACTTTCTGCGCACCCGCTACTTCGATCGTGCCCGAAGCGGAGTCATGCGCAACATCATCGAAGTCGCAGTCAAGGCTGCGATCAGGCCGCCCGACGGCGACAACCAGGTTGCGGGCCGATGCGTCGCGGCGACGAAGGCAGCAACGGAGATCAACGCGGATCTCGTGTTGGCCGTCCTAGGATCCGTGCTCACCAAGTGGCGTGACCACATGTCCGACACCGACTTGCTCCGTGCGGTAGGCGCAATCGGGCCGTACAAGTCGACGTGGGAGCAACTCGGCAGCGAGAACGTCGCTCGGGTCAGAACGCTCCTCGGAAGCGCCGCCGTGGAGACGCTCATTGAGGAGCGAGCGTTCGCTTCCGGTCCGCCAGCCGATGCTGCGCTAGCAGCGACGTATGCCAACGCCGTCGCAAGGTTGAGCGACGAGCAACTTGAAATCATGGTTCGGAAGCCGTACCCACAGGCTCAATGGGTGCCTCGCGTTCTCGATGTCGTGCGCGCGGTCGGCTCGTGGAGGGGCGGTGAGCGGGCGATGCGGATGGTGCTTCAGGTCTCCGACGGCCTTTCTCTCGATGACGTAAGCGTTGTTGCCGCCGAGTTCCTGAAGAACGACCAGATTCACCGCGCTGGGGACGTTCCACAATTGATGGAGAACCTCATCACTCAGACAATCCGTCTCCCGGGAGCGCGAGACCTTTGGAACGCGACCCTGGATGCCTATGCGGGCGGACAGGACCCGCCCCTCGAGGACGATGACTGGTACAGCTACTCGGAGGCCAGGGCAGCCCTGCACCGATAGGTCGTTGCCCGGGTGACTGTTGCGAGCATCAGCGGAAGGCGGAGAACTGCCATCCAAGCGAACTTCGCCGCGTTCCAGAAGAACAGGAACACCAGCACGTTGAGACATCCGAGGCCGGGGCGGGCGGCAAACTCGATGGCGAGAGCGGTCAGGCCGAGGTAGGCGGGTGTGGCGACGAGGGCAACGGGGATTGCCCACTTTAGGCCGCGCGGGCTACGCAACCAGTCGACTGCGCGGTTGGTGGGCATGTAGAAGCGGAGGTAGCCGCGGATCGTGGCGCTGAGGTGCCAGAGTGCGGTGAGCATGACGGTCTCTTTCGGTCGGGGATCACCTCCTCCCTACGCCTGACATCCGACAGGACGGGCGCACCATCGCCCCTCCTGGGGATAACCGGGCCGGAACTACCGCTGTGCACCGCTACGCCAGCGCCCGTCTCTGCTGTTCGACAGCCCGACTGCGCCCGTCCTGGGCGTTGGTGGCTTCCTCGGAGATCGTCCGTGCACGCTTGATCGCCTGCTCAGCACGGGCGGCATCGAGCTTCTGCGCGATGTTCCTGGGTTCGCCAAGAGTCCTACGCCCGTCCACGCCGTATCGGTCTCGGTACGCGGAGACCGTCCTGACTTCGTAGAGCCAACGACGTCGAGCGACCTCGGTCATGGGCACGGCCCCGAGCCGCTTCAGCCACGGTGCCCTGTCTTCGACAGCCTTCTCCGCGAGCGTCATCGCCCGTCCTTCCATGAGGTCGGTGAGTTCGCCGAGCACCTTGGCCATCGGTTCGCTCATCGGTCCGTTGGCGACGGGGATCAGACCGACAACCAGCTTCGGGGACGGGCGATGCTTGCCGTGCTTCGGTTGAGCTGCCTTCTGAAGTCGGCTGATGAGGACCGCTCCGATGTCTTCGGCATCGTCGAGAGACCGACGCCTGACGAGGGTCGGCATGAGTCGGTCAACGTCGTGGTGGTTGGACTCGGCACGGCGCAGCTCGGCGGTGAGCGGGCCGAACGACTCGGATGCCAGCACCTGCTCGGCCTGGGCATCAGTCAATCCACTGTTCCTGATCGTTTGCACCCAGCGATCTCGTTGGGCGATGGCGCCGATGGTCTCGTACTCGGCCCCGAGCTGAGCGATCGACGTCCACCGCTCCTGCTCGGCGGCGATCATCTGGTGCGCGGACAGTTCGCCGCCGACGTGCTGGAGCACTCCGTAGAGCACTGTGTGGGCGTTGACCTCGTCGGGCTCGGGAGGGGCGTGACCCTCGTCGGGCTTATCGAGGGCAACGTACGCGATGTTGGAGTCACGTCCACGGGTCATGGAGACGTAGAAGTTCTCGCGCGTCGTCGAGCCGGTGACCACGACGTGTGACGTGTCTACTGTCAGGCCCTGGGCACGGTGGGCAGTGACGGCGTAGCCGAGGTCGACGTCCTCCGCGACGTACGCCGCCGGAAGCGTGACGGTGCCACCGAAGTCGACTCCGAGGCGCTGGACCTGCATCGAGCCGTCCCGGTGGACGCGGGTGACGGTCCAGCGGTCGCCGTTGCGGACCCAGCCTCCGCGTAGCGTGTGGATTCGACGGTCGTTGCGCCGAGTGATGACAAGATCGCCCTCGGACGCCTGGGTGCCGTCGGCGAGGTTGACCTCGATGTCACCCTCGGGATTGGCGACGATCCGGTCGGCACGGGCTCGCCTGTTCAGGTACTTCACCAACTCGCTCGCCTCCGCGACCAGGAGCGAGGTGCGCCCCTCCCCCACGTCGGCGGCCCAGGCGAGGTAGGCGGCGGCCATCATCTCGTCGGTGGTGCCCTCGTGGACGCGCTCCTTGGCGACGTAGGTGCCGATGACCTCCGCCCGGCCGTGTCGTAGGTCGAGAGAGGCGGTCTTCTCCCACTCGTGGGTGAAGCGGTGGACCTCGGTCAGCTCCGGAGTGTCAGGACGGGCGGAGACCAGCAGGCTGAACGCCCCTCCTGCGTCGACGGACTGGAGTTGTGCCCAGTCGCCGACCAGTAGCACCTTCGCGCCCGCGTCGGCGGCGAGTGCAGTGAGCCGGTCGAGGGTGAGGGTGCCGGCGAGGGTGGCTTCGTCGATGATGACGAGCTGGCCCATGCGGAACTGGGCCCGTCCTCGGTCGTGCTCGTGGAGCCACTTCGCAGTGTTCTCGCAGGCGATGCCCAGGTCCTCGGCCAGGACCTGGGCGGCGACGGCGCTCGGGGCGATTCCGACGACGCTGCCCTTTCCCTGGGCTCTCATCCAGGCGGTCTTGAGGGCATGCATCGCGGTGGTCTTGCCCGCGCCAGCCGGTCCGACGAGGAGGTCGACCTGGCGTCCGGACACGGCGATGCCCGCCAGCGTCTCGGCCTGCTCAGCGGACAGCAGGTGTTCGTTGCGGGTCACCCGCTCGATCACGTCGAGGCCGACCTCCGGGGCCGTCATGTCCTCCGAGCGGCTGAGCAGCCGGTCCTCGGCAGCCAGCAGTGTCTCGGATGTGAACACGACCGAGTGCCGCGGCCGGAAGCGGCTGGTGCCGTCAGGGCGCCGGAACGTGTCCGGCACCGTGACCATCTCCGGTGGTGTGATCGTGAGCGACTCCTGTTTGGCGACGTCGACGATCATCCCGACAACAGCCTCGCGGTCGTCGGCACTGGCGAACCGCCAGCTCATCGTCTGGCGGGAGGCCTCGGCCCAGAGGTTCCAGTGCCGCCAGGTCGACCGCTTCTCCTCGATGACGCCCACCACGGAGACGGCGACCTCGCCGATCACGTCGAGCGGTACGTCGTCGGCTCGGAGAGTAGGACGGGCGATGGGACGGGCGGTGACCTGCTTCGCCCAGCCGACTGAGTCCGTACCCATGATCTTCTCCGCCCGTCCTCGCCATTCGGTGGTCAGGTCGAACAGGGAGTGGATCTCCTTGTCGGGGCGTGTGGCGAGCGTGGCTTTCGCGCGCAGTTGGATGATCCGGGCGGGTGACGGGCGGCGCCCGGTGCGCTCGATGTGCTCGGCGATGAGCCGGTCCTTCTCCTTGTCGATGTGGCTGGATCGGCTGGAGAACTCGTGGATCAGCGCTTCCGGGACCGGCTCGAGTTCCCACGCTGGGTTGCGCTCGGTTCCGCGATCGCGTTGTTCCCATTCGATGCCGAACAAGCGGGTCATGCGGTCGGCGAGCACGGCGTTGTAGTGCTCGGAGATCGGGACGTTTGCCTCGTACATCGGGGTCCCGTCGAGGCTTCGCCAGCGGCCGTCCTCGGTCGTCTTGACCTTGCTGGAGATGACGACGTGCGTGTGGAGTTGGGGGTCGCCCAGCCGGGAGTCCCAGTGGTCGTAGGCCGTGGCGGCGACGCCGACGACGTCGGCTTGCATCACCGCACCGTCACCGGCTGCAACGCCTCTCCTGGTCGCGACGACTTCCCGCTCCATGAAGTCGAGCACCTCAGCGATGGCATCGTGATGGGCCTGGACGATGAGTGCCTGGGTGCCTGCGTCGGCAACGCCCCACAGGGTCGAGACTGACTTCGGGACGCTGAACGTGAAGTCGTACCCAGCAACCCCGGCGGAGGGCTTACTCGCCTCCTCGGCCTTGATCTCGTGGACCGCAGCGTCGCGTTGCTCCTCGGTCAAGCGGGGACTCAGGTCGGCCACACGGGCGGCGACGCGCTCATCGACTGGCGGGTACGTCGGGAAGGCCCTGCCGAGCTTCTCGCCGGTGACCGGGTCGAGGCCCGCGCCGATCAGCAGCTGGAGTTGCTGCGAGGTCACGACGTCGCCCCGCTTGATCTCGCCGTTGCCGAAGGCGTGGAGGGCGGAGCCCATCCACCGTCCGGGCGGGGTGCCCTCTTCGGTGTAGTACCGGGTGACCGGGTTCGGGTCGGCCAGGTTGGCATCACCGCGCACCACACTTTTGAGGAGGTAGTCGTAGCCCCGACCGGCGTAGATCTTCCGCATCGAGACGGTCATGGCCGCACACCTCCTCGTCGTGAAGGTGTGCGAAGCGGTTCACAGCCCGCGATTCGACCTGAGTTGTCCACAGGCCCCGGGCCACAGAGCCCTCCTCGTTCTGCATGACGTGTATGTCGAGAAGAGCGCAGCGGACGCAGAGGACGGGCGGAGGGCCGAGGAAGCGCGACGACGGCCGGGGCGGCACACCTGCGCAGCAGAGCGGCTCTGAGCCACAGGGAGCAAGGAGGCAACGTGAAAATCGGACCGGTTCAGGATCTCGGATCTGTCGTACGATACGAATGCGACGACCTAGTCGGCCCGCCGTCAGGGCGCCGTACGCGTCCTTCTCGGGGTGTTCTCGCGAAGGC
>CALMKG010000304.1 GCA_937867175.1 uncultured Propionibacterium sp.
GTTCACGCTTACATCTACCGTAAGAATCTTCCGTTAGATGTAATTTCCGAGGTAAGGGGATGGCGGTGAAATGGAGGTGGTCGTAGTGGCCGCCGGTGATGCTGGCGGGGTCGTGCATGCCGCCGCCGTTGTAGGGCCGCCACCCTTCGGCTGATCGGGCGACCGACCAGATTTTGCCCTGCCAGATGAGGTACTGGACGCCGAGTGTTTCGGCGTTCGCCTTCATCCAGTTGGTCACCTTCCAGCCCAGGTCGAGAGCCGGTCCTTGGGCGGCGACGCCGATGGAGTTGCCGAAGGTGCCGTCGCAGGCGCGGCCCAGGGAGTGCTCGGAAGGTTGGCCCGCGCGAGGGGAGAAGCACGACCAGGCCGAGTGCGGGAACTGCTGGCGGACCTGGGACAAGATGTGCGCGGTCCGCTGGGTGATCTTGCCGGTGGTGGTCGGGTCATCGACCATCCCGGCGGGGTTGTCTCCGTTGTACGTCGTCGCGTCGCCGTCGGGTCCGCATTCGCCGGTGGCGCTCGGCGTGCCGGTGGCGAGATCGACGGCTCCTTGCGCGTTGAGCCAGGGCACGGGGTCTGCAGTGGCGGCGTTCGCGCCGCCGGGGCGCAGTTCGAAATGCAGGTGCGGTCCGGTGGCGTAGCCCGTCGATCCGACGGAGGCGATCTGTTGGCCGGCGGTCACCCGATCACCGGCTCGGACCATGATGCTGGCCTCGGTCATGTGCGCGTACCCGGTGGCCACGGTCTGCCCGGCGACAGTGTGCTCGATCAGGATCAGGTTCCCGTTACCCGCCGACGGGCCGGCGGAGGCGACCCGGCCATCGGCTGCAGCGAAGATCGGCGTTCCGGATGGGGCAGCAAAGTCCACGCCCGAGTGCAGCTTGTAGATGCCGGTGATCGGGTGGAGACGCATCCCGTAGTCGCTGGTCTTGACCCAGGTTCCAGTTGGCAGGGGGAACACCACTCGTGAAGACTCACCGACCGGCGCTTGCGTCGGGTTGTCGTTCTTGCCGAAGAAGTTGATCGACGTCAACGGCAGGCAGGATGCCTCGGCTGCCGGGTTGAGGATGGCGGTGAGTGACAGCAGGATCGTCGCAGGCCCGAGCATGAGCGCGACGAGTCCGCCGATGAGTGCCTTCTGCATGGGGCACCTCGCCTACTCCAGTGGCTCGTCGAGCAGGGAGAGCCGCAGCAGACGGCACTGCTCGTACGTTGGTGCGCAGGTCATGAAGACGGTGAACGCCACGTCGTGCTGGCTGGCGACCGGCTCGCCGTCCCACACGCCGTCGCGGTGCCGCACTCCGGTGATCGTGTACGCGGTCGTCCCGGGTGCAAGGCCGCTGCCGGCCTGGTCCAGAGCCGTGTCCCACTCTGCGGGGACCTCGACCGTGTTGACCTCAATCCACTGGCGCGTCTCGTACTCGCGCAGGTCAACCCAGATTTTTTCCGGCGGTAGGTAGGCGTCGACGTCGCTGATCAGCCCGGGTGAGGATTCGCCAGTCGGGTCGGCCACGGTGGCGATGCGCTGCAGGTACGCCGCCCGCGGCGCCAACGAGGAGGTGTCCCAATTGAAGATCGAGTGAGCAACCAGCTCGGCGAACTCCTCCGGCTCTGTGAGGGGCGGCAACTCCGGCAGGGTGCCGTCGTCCGACATGCCGGACGGACCCGCGTCTACCTCAGGTGCGCTGGCGACTGGCGGGGTACTGGGCGGAGCGCTGTCCGGCTCGCCGCGGACCATCAGCGCGTAGGTCACTGCGGAGATGAGAAGCAGGCCCGTGACGATCGCCAGGACGATGAGACGACGCCGACGAAGGTCGGGATCGTAGTTGGGGGAGCGGAGCATGATCTGGTTCCTCCTCACGCGTCCACGAGCGCATCGCTCGGCTGGTTCTCGCGTGCCTCGCGCGCGACATCGGCGAAGGCCACCGACTCGGCCAGGGTCTGCTGGAACGAGTCCCACTGCTCGACGGTGAGTTCACGGCCAACCTTGATCGGGTCGTACCGGTTGACCCATCCGGCCAGGTCGTCCCACATCAGCGTGAAGGAGTGCACCGAACGGCGGGCGGCTTCGGCAGCGGCCTCGCGCTTGAGCCGGTTCTCCCGGATGCGCCGTGCGCGATCTGCTTTGGCTTGGGCCAATGCCCGAGCGGCCAGTTCCTCCAGGTCCTCGGCTTCCTCCTGATCATCGTCGGGGGCCTGTTCGGCTGCAGCGACGGCGGCTCGGACCCGCTGATAGCTGGGGTCGACTGCCCCGCCTTCACGGATCCGCTCGAGTTCTTCTTCCGCGACCTTGCGCACGCTGCTGGGCGTCGACTCGTCGGAGGCGATGCTCTCCATCTTGCAGATCTGCTCCAGCCGCGTGTGCGACGCGGAGTTCGTCACCATCTGGGCCGCTTGGTTGCGCGACTTTCCCGGTTCGGTGTGCGGTGGTGCCGAATCGGCACCACCGTTGCCTTCTTCCCCGTCGTCGTTGCCGAACCGGGTGGCCCGCTGCCGGCGGGTGGCGTCCTCTGCCAGGAGTGTCTTCAGTTCGCGATACAGCGCTGCAGCATCCAGCGGGGAGAGAGGCCGGTGCATCGTGTTCTCGTCCTGCTCGGCCAGCAGTCGCGTCAGGTGGTCAGAGACCCCGGTTCGGACCCAGACCCGCAGCGTGGGCCACCCGAGCTGCTTCACGGCCGCCAGCCGGCGATGCCCGCACACCAGTACGCCGTCGGGAGTGATGGTGACCGGTTGCAGCAGCCCGAGGCGTTCGATCGACCGCATGAGGGGCGCCAGGTCTCGCTCGGCGTCGGAGCGGTGCCGCACCCCGACCTTGATGGAGTCGACGCGGCGCTCCAACTCGATGTGCCCGTGTGCGTCAGACATGGGAGACCCCCCCATGGCTGGGTGCGGTCGTCTCGAATACGTCGGCGAAACACGGCACGCCGCTGAGTTCGCCCGGCAGGTAGCCGAGCGCCAGCAGTTGCAGCAGCCCGCGGCCCTCGCGTGCGCGTTCGTGCGTGGGCAGTTGGTTGCCCAGAAGCGCCTGCAAGACAGCGATCCAGTGATCGTGCGACAGGTCGAGCAACGCCTCGGCGTGGTGATCACGCGTCAGACGGGCGTACGCCGTGGCGCGATTGCCCGAGCGGATCAACTGGCTGCAGACGTACTCGACGCATCCCGTGGCCGTGGGTTGGGGCCATCCATTATCGACCATGATCGACGCGGCGTGCTCGGCTGCGACCCACGCGTTGGTCGGCTCGTCGGCCTCCGGCGCGTCCGTTGCGCAGTCGCCGTACTGCTCGTCGGGCTGGTCGGTGACGTGGAACGCCGGGTGGTAGTCAGTGAGGTCGTTCTCGCGTTCACAGAATCGTTCCGCGTCGTGGTGAGCTGCGACCTCGGGACGGCGTGCCTGGTGGTTCGAGCACAGCAGTCCTTGGGCACGGGCCTCATAGATCAAGGTGACCTGGACAGCCCGTGTGACCACCGCCCACGGGTCGATAGCGGTCCGGACCGCGCGGGTCCGCATCGCCTCGAACGCGGCATAGGCAGCATCCTCGGGAGCCAGGTCGTACTTGCGTGCCAGGGCGGCGTACTTCTGGGTCGCGAACTGGATCAGTTCGTGCGCGGCCGGGTCTTGCTGCCAGGAGCCGGTCGGTGAGTAGTACAGTCGCACGAGCAGGAGCCGCAGGCCCTGCGCGGTAGTGAACGATGGCGTCTTCACAGCTCCACTCCTTCGTGTGAAGGGGGCGTGGCCGGCCGGGCGATCGCTGACCGGGTCGTGCGGTGTCCCGCCTTGGCGATGGAGGACGGGGCACGCCGAGCCCGAGTCGCCAGAGCTGATTGCAGGTCGATGCCACGACCGGCAACGGGTGAGCCGACACGCATGGCGAGTTCGGTGGGGCGCACCCAGGCGATGCCGCCGGCGCTCTGCGGGCTGGGCATGACCGGCTGTTGGGAGGGATCGCGTCGGACTGCCAGCGCAGGAGGTTCAGCCGTCCGAGTGGCCTCGCGACGAGGGTCTGTTTCGTCAGGAAGTCGGTCGAGTCGGCGGTCGTAGGGGTCAGGTCCGTTCATGGAAGGTTCCTCGTGAAGTCGGGATGGGTCGGCAAGGTCGGGGATGAGCGTCAAAGGCACACCCCCTCAGCCGTTCGAGAAGGGCCCAGACGCTCACCCGCCGCAGACGGAGGTCCCAGACGGTTCGCGATGCGGTAAGCCGAGTGGATCGTGGTCATCGCCTCGCGCTCGGTCAGACCAGCCGACTGAGCAGCCTCGCCCAGCACCGTGGCGGCGACATCGAACCGTTCGCCCGACTCGGCCATGCGGCACGAGGCCCAGAAGAGCCCGCGGTTCCTTTCACCCTCACCCCGCGTGGCGACCCAGGAAGCGAGCCGGTCTGGCCGCGCTCCGAGGTTCGGCAGGTCAGCCGGGGGACGGGTCGGGCGAGGCGGCTCCAGAAACCGACGAAGCGTGTTCGCATTGACAGCATCAGGTTGGCGAGTAGCAACGTTGACGACCCGATACGGGCGGGCTTCGCCATCGGGCTGGACAACGGTGGACGGCGGCAGCACCACGTATCCGCCGTCGCCACGGAAGTCGACGTGTCGCCCGGGAACCTGCCACGACCGCTGCTCGACCGAACCTGTCCGGAGGAAGCACGCGTGCATCCCGCCCGACGGTGTCGAGACCACCCACGCAGGTGTACCCAGGAGGCCGGTGGACCGAGCTTGTTGCAGCGCGTCGAAGCCGCTGCCGGAGGCATGCACGTCGACGTCCACGACGTCGACGCCAGAGGCGAAGCCGGTGGGCATGGCCACGTTCGCGTCGGACCACCGACGCCACCACTCGGTCACGACGGAGGTATCGGTCGAGGCGTCGTGGAAGCCGTGCTCGGTGAGCGGGTTCTTCTGAAACGGAACGCACGGGAATACCGGAATGCCCGCAGAAGCGAGCATCGCCGCAGTGTCCGCGGGTGTCGCAGACTGTCCCAGGCCCGCGACCAGCGCTGGTGACCAGCGAGGAGAGCTGGTGGCGTGGAGTGTCGAGTCGGTCATGGGCTCGACGATCCTCAGAACCCGTATCCGACTTCGTACCCCCTACCGGTCGGTAAAGGTGGGGGTACGCCCATACCCCAACGTGTTTGTGCAGGTCAGCAGGCATACCTCCAGGACCCTCGTAGGCCTGACCACAAGACCCATCGGACGATGGTCGGTCCGGGTCAAGTCCGTGATGGGTGAGCGCGCGCCTTGTCGTGCGATTCGAATCCCAACATGTTCTTGACCCGGACAGTCGCGTCTCAGTGTTCGTCCAGTGGGCGTTCCATCTCGCTTTCGCGCATGCGTCCCGCCAGCATCGCGATCAGCGCAAGGGCGGGTGGTGCGATGCCGGCGATGATGAAGATCACGGGGATGGGCAGGAGCAGTGAGAGCGGGCCTGCGATGGCGATCGAGACCGGCATGAAGGCGATCGAGACGAAGAAGTCGAGGCTCGCGACTCGGCCGATCATGTCGAGCGGCACCAGACGTTGCAGCAGGGTTCCCCAGATGACGACACCGGCTCCGGTCGCTGCGCCGACGATGAACAGTGCGGAGAGCATCAGAATCAGGTTGTCGGCGACGCCGATGATCGCAAGAGGGAGGGTTCCGCCGCCCCAGCAGGCGATCATGAATGTGAGGTAGCGGCGCGGGAGTTTCAGCGATGACACAACGAGTGAGCCGATCGCTCCGCCGATGCCGAGTGCGGCGAGGAGGAAACCGAACGTGGATTCGGCGTCCTCGAACCTGTCGCGGGTGATGAACGGCAGCAGGACTTCGATCGGTCCCTGGATGATGAGGGCGAGAGAGGAGCCGAAGATCAGGGTCCAGAGCAACCAGCGGGTGCGAGCCACATAGTTCACGCCTGTGCGAAGGTCGCCCCATACGCTCGTGCGCTGCTCCGGAGAAGTGACCGTGGTTAGCTCGTCGCGCCGACTGAGGAACAGAGTGAGGATGAACGCGATCGCGTACGACGCTGCGACGATCACGGCCCCGATGGCGGGGAAGAACATGCCGACGACGATTCCGCCGAGGGCGGGACCGAGGCCCTGTCCCATCGAGGGTCGGAGAGCGCCTTCGAGCCCGTTCGCGGCGAGGAGCTGCTCAGGCGGGAGCACCTGGGGCAGATACGCGCTGTAGGCGGGGTAGAAGAACGCGCTTCCTGCGCCCATCGCGAATGAGGCGGCGCCGACGTGCCACAGTTCGATCGTCTCGGTGAGGGACAGGACTGCCACCACGGTCATCACGGCCGCGGTGCATCCCTGCACGGTGATGATGATGCGGCGTTTGGACAACCGATCGGCGACAACGCCACCCAGGACCGAGAAGGCGAACAGGCCCAAGCTCATCCCTGTTGCGACCGCTGAGAGCGCGAGCGGGCTGTCATCAAGCGCGAGCACTTGGAAGACCATCACGATGGTCCACATCCCGGTGCCGAAGACCTCGATGCCGACCGCGGTGAACAGGAGCCGATAGTCCTGCGAAGCCAGTGGCCGCAGGGCACGTATCCGGTTGAGGTTCTTCTCGCTCATACCAGCGCCTCGCCTGCGACCATCGAAGTCAGTTCGAGGCTCGGCCATTCGTCAACGTCACGGAGCAGTTGCCGGTCGTGCGTTGACAGGACGACCGCCGCCGCGGTCGCTCCAAGTGCGTCGGTGAGTTCGTCAACGAGCGCAATTGAAAGGTGGTTGGTGGGTTCGTCCAGGAGCAGCACATGCGGGCGCATCGCGAGCACGAGTGCCAGATCGAGCCGGCGCTGCTGCCCCATCGAGAGCTCGCCCACTCGTTTGCCCGCCTCGCGCGGGCGCAGGAGACCAAGCTGAGAGAGGCCGATCGCATCCGATTCCTGCAAGGTGCCTTCGGCCACGAGCGCGCCGACGTGCGTGGCGTACACCTCGCTCGCTCTCCGATCAGGCGGCAGGGTCGTCTCCTGATGGAGAAAGCCGAGGCGCGTGCTCCGAGGCAACCGAACCGCTCCCGTGTCCGGCGACAGCTCACCACCGACCACGCTCAGCAGTGTGGACTTGCCAGCACCGTTCGGGCCGGTCACAACGAGACGGCCGCGGTGGGAGAGTGAGAACGACACTGGCTGGCTCAACCGCCCGGCGACGCTGACGTGATCGACGCTGAGGAGAACCGCGCCAGTTCGTGTGGGGAGTTCGGGGAACCGGAAGAGCTGAGGCGGTTCCGGCACGGTGACGGCGTGGGCTTCGAGTGCTTCCTGGCGTCGGTGCACGTTCTGCACAAGCCCGCCGGCCCGGGTAGCGCGCCCATGCTTGTTGGTGCCCTTCTCTGGTCTCCACCCCGAGACGAGTCGGTTCTGCGCGGCGCTGAGACTGTCCTGTAGCCGAGCATGCTCGGCCTGCTGGCGGTCATAGTCCTGCTCCCAGCGTTCCCGCTCGGCCAGACGTCCCTCCCGGTAGCCGGCATAACCGTTCCCGTACACGCGCGGCTGATCGTCCGGCGTCGGGTCCAGGTCGACGATGGTCTCCGCGATGTCGGACAACAGCGCGCGATCGTGGCTGACGAGGACAACACCCCCGCTCCGCGCTCGGAGCTGCGCGGTCAGGAACTCCAGCCCACTTCGGTCGAGGTGGTTGGTGGGCTCATCAAGCAGGAGGAAGTCGTGATCGGCGCCCAGGAGGCACGCCAGCCGTACTCGATACCGCTGTCCCACCGAGAGGTTTGCGAGAAGCATGGTCGGGTCCGTCTCCGCGTCGAGTGCTTCGAGCGCGATCTGCACGCGCCGTTCGGCATCCCACGCATCGAGCGCTTCGGCGTGTTCCAACGCGGTCGCGTACTGCTCCTCCGCCCGGTCCGTGTTGTCCGCGAGAGCGAGAGCGGCCGCGTCGAGCGCCGCCAACGCGGCAAGTGGTTCGGCGATCGCCTCCGCGACCGCCTGCCCAACAGTTCGACTGGCAGCGGCGGTCATCTCTTGCTCGGCAACACCGATCGTGCCAATGCACTGGACTGTTCCGCTGTCCGGAACCAGGACGCCAGCGAGCACCTGCAGGAGCGTCGATTTCCCTCGCCCGTTCTCTCCCACGATCGCGATACGCGATGAGGCAGTCAAGGTGAGGTCGACATGATGGAGAACGGGTGTGGCTCCGCGCATCAAAGACACGTCGGAAGCAATGAGCTGCGCGCGATGGCGCGCCGGATGACGGTTGGTGGGGGTGAGCATTCGAGTCCTTCGAGACGGCGCACCACGAGCCGTTAGGCACACGGGCACGCAAATGACGGCGACCACAGAGGGGGTCAGAACGAGCGGCCGCCGCAGACTCGGATTACTCAACGAGCGCGGTAGGCCTACTCAGCCGTCACAGGAAGTACAAATGCATAATCCCACTCTACCGCATGACACTGGCCTGCCTTCGCATAGTTGTTGCTGGCCATGCGGTTCTTGTCGCGGGACGGACTGGCGTCAGCGAATGGCTGAGGTTTGGGTCCCAGAGGCCGGTGGTGCGTTCCCTGCTCAGTTTCGGTACGCCCCGGTGAGGCTGGAACGGTGCCAGTCCTGGCACTGCGGCCCAGCTATTTGCGGCGCCCCTGATGGCGAACGGTAGCGACGGTGGGCGGAACTTCTACGGGTCCGAGCTGATCATCGCTCCGGTTATGTACTGCTGACGCAAGGAACTCTCGGGCGGCGTCCTCGTGTCCTTGGGCCACGAGTACCGCAGCCCGGTCGACCCGAGCGATCTCGTCGTAGGGCGAGGCCAGCGTCGCAGTTGAGACCGCCTCGGCAGCTCGGTCCACGTCGTTGTCTCGGAGTGCGGTGGCGGCAACCTCATGCGCGACGTCAACTATCGCGCAAGCCAGGATTTCGTCGTCACGAGATTCTGCGTCGAGCAGCCAGCTCCAGCCGGATTCGCGGAGGTCGGAGAACGGTGGGCCCTCGACGAGACGGAGGGCGGTGTCGAAGTCTTCTTGGCCCTCGTCTCCGCGGGTCTGGCCGCGGGCTCGAAGGCGTCGGAACAGGTCGGCGTCGACGAGCACGTCGTCGACCTGATAGGTCCAGACCCCCGCTTCGCTGGCTGCGCGAGATTGTGCTGCGGGCGGTAGGTAGGGGCGGCCGGTGCGCGGGTTGTCGCCGAGCCACTTGCGGACGACGCCGATGTCGATGCGAACACGGTCCTTGCTCATCGAGAACGCCTCAGCGACTTGCTGGGAGGCGACCCCTTCGGGGTGCAGCGCCAGGTAGGCGAGGAGTTCGACGTAGTGAGGCTTGCGGCGCGCGACCGCGGCTGGGTTCCCGTGTGCAGTGGCGCGCACCGGTCCGAGTAGGTGCAACTTCGGGACCCGACTGTTGGTGTCGAACCAGGCGGCGACGTCCTCGTCGAGCGTCGGATCGAGCACCTCAGCCGCTTCCAGTTGCGAGGGGGAGACGGTCTCCTCCACGGTCTCGGGTTCGGGCGCACCATCGGCGGTGTCGTCAGCTGTGTGCGCGACCTCCTGTGCCGTGGGCGGGGCGTCGGCGTACGCCGTTACGAGGTTCCGCGACCGGTCCGTAGCCGCACGCCATGCCGGCTCTTGAGCGTGGTGCTCTGGTGGTTTTACGGGTGCAGCGTCGCGGGTGACTGCGACGATGGCTGCGGTCGCGGCAGCCTCGTCGGCCGTGAGCCCAGCACTCGCGAGGTCGAGTCCGAGACCTTGGATGTGCAAGCGGCCGTCCCCGGTCAGATGGAACGAGACCGCATCGGCGACAGGTGAGTCGCTTGAGGTCACCACTGCTGCTCCGAGTCGGCCGGTGCTGTCGGCGATGACGCGGATCAGAGGCGCGGCCGCGTCGACGTCGCTCGCGATGACGGCGTGGAACATCTCCGGCTCGTCTTCACCTCGGGTCGCAAGTTCAGCCGTGAGGCGGTCAAGGAATCCGACGTCGCCGGGCTCATGGTGATGGAGCCGCACCGGATCGAGATCAGAGAGTTCCGCGGCTACGCCGATCGTGTCGACGTCCGTGAGAATGCTCCACGGACTGAGAGTGAGTTCCGCCGTCATGGAGCGCGCGAGCGCGGTCGCTGCGTCCTGGTCGCCGGTGAGTGCGATGGTGCCGAGTTCCTCCAGGTTGGCCAGCACCAAGTGGCCGTCGTCGGTGGCGCCGATGGTGCACAGCAGTGGCCAGGGCGCGGGACTTTCGGGGTGAGGGAGCGGCTGGCCGAGTTCGAAGGTCCATGCATCGTCTGTGCCACCCCATCCGGGCGGTGGCGCGGCCGGTCCGGCGAGGTGGAGTGTCACACACTGGTCGGCGAGCAAAATGTGCTGGAGATGAGGCCGCGGCTGACGAGTCAGGTCCAGCCCGTCGGCGAGGTGCCGCAGCAGGCGGTCGAGGTCCTGGAGTCGCGGCACCGTGCTGGCGCTGAGGCGTGCGGTCTTCTCGACAGCGACCAGCTCCTGGGGAGGTGGCTCGATCACTTCGCCGGGGCTTCGGAAGCGCAGTTGGGTACGGCGGTGGGCACGCAGCACGAGGAAAAGGGATCCTGCGAGGACGGTGCCGGCGCCGGTGAGGCCGGGTAGCAGCCAGGTGGGTGAATCGCCGCTCTGGTCGACGTCGCTGGATTGCTCCTCGAAGGCCGATTCTGCCGGTGAATCGACAGCGAGGGGCGGGGATGCGGGTGTGGCTTCCGGAGGTGTGGTGGGAGCGGTCTCGGATGGGGGCGCTGGAATCGGATCTTCGGGAGTGGCCTCCCGCGGAGTCATCTCGACCGGCGAATCGTCGGGGATCCTCAGTTCCCAGCCCGGGTAAATCAGGTCGGGATCGGTCAATGTCCGACCATCGGGTTGGACGATGTCGTCAGAGGCCTCGAAGATCTCGTCGTAGCGGGTCGGGTCACCGAGCTCCTCGTCGGCGATGTCCCACAATGTGTCGCCAGGCTCGACCACGTAGGGACTGTCCTCGGATTCGACCGCCGTGGTGGCGTCGCTCGCCGGGAGTTGAAGCACCGTTCCCGCGGTGAGGAATCCCGGTCCGTCGGGGAACAAGTCGGGATTGAGGTCGACGATCTCGGTGAACCGAGTGCCGTCGCCGAGGTGCGCTTCCGCGATCTTCCACAGGCTGTCATGAGCCCGGGTGATGTACGACTCCGTCGCAGGAGCGGACTTCGCAGGTAGGACTGCAGGCGTGGTCGCTTCAGCGATTGGTTCTGCCAGAGATGCAGCAGGAGGCGGGGCCTGGACCTCAGTGATGCTGTCGGCGTGAGCCGGGGCAGCGGCGAGGGTGAGGCTCAGCGGTTGTGCGACGGCGAAGAGGACCGCGGCCGAAGCAACTAACTGGGATGCCAGCTGCTGCCCGGCTCCGAGACCGCGCAGCTGTGGCGCGCGCACACCACGAACGGCGGCGGCGATTTCGGTGAGCAGGCAGAGGGCCATCACAGCCCATGCGATCCACGCGGTAGCGCCGATGACGATGAGCGCGACGCTGCCGTCGTCCGGGCTCAGCAGTCTGAGCCGCAGATCGGCCAGGTCGACGGTCCACGGCGTTGCGCCGAGCGCGACGAGCAGCACTGGCACGCCGGCGATCGCGGTCACGATCAGGAGGGCGGCTACAAGGCCTCGGGCACGGGACGGGGTGCGATTCATCGCTCGACTCCTCCAGTTGTTCTGATCAGCCGTGCTGACGCGTCACCGGTCACCGTGAGATCTCCAATTCCGACCATCGAGAGGAAAGTCGGCTCGTAGATATCGGTGACACGGACGACCAAGGTGGTGCCGCCGGTGATCGTGACGGTTCCCTCGACCCCGGCGGCGGCCAAGTACTGCTCGGCGGCACGTCGGGCAGCGGCGGTGTCGAGGGCGACGTACCGGCCTTCCACCGCCGGAGCTGCCTCCACCTCCTGTCCACCGGCGCGCGCTGCTTGAGCGGCAACGTCGTGGGCGCGTTGCTGCGCGTGGACCTGACCGCCGAGGTCGACGGCCAGGCCGACCAGCGTCATCATCACGATGGTCGCGGTGACGACCCAGATGCTGATCGAGCCCCGTTCGTTGCGCTGCCGTGTCATGGCGACCGCTCCCGCCACGTGTCGATCGGGCTGGTCATCGTGGCCGAGATGGTCCGGGTGCCTGGCACTCCGGGAACGGACAGATCTGAGAGGTCGAGAAGGCATGACACGGTCACGTCGACTTGTGCTGGCGTGCCGACATCGTGGGAGAACTGCTGGGTGTCGATATCGACGTCGACGCGCAGGCAGTTGATGCCCTGGTTGGCGAGGTTGGTGACGGCCGCGTCCTTCGCTGCCTTCTTGGCGTCGGCCTCGACGCGCAGGATGGAGGCCGAACGGGCAGCGTCCGCAGCGGCCGACTCCACGGAGTGACGCACGACGGCGGTGCGGCCGCCGAAGATGATGAGTCCCACGAACAGTGCGAAGGCCGGTACGGCGATGGCGGCCTCGATCGACGCCGATCCCCGGTCGTCTCGGCGCTTCATGGTGCGGTCACCCGTTCGACGGGGACGGTGGCGCTCTGCCGGATCACCGGGCTCCAGCCGGGGATGACGCTGAGGCTGCGGGCCTCAACGACCACGGTGGCGGTGGTCGCCGTACGTTCTGCTTGGGCGACGGCCTGTTGGAGGACGTCGTTGCCGATGTCGTCGATGAAGGCGTTGGCGGCATCAACGCCGCGAGATTCGCTGCCTGTCTCCGCCCCGGCTGCTCGGGCACCCTCTTGTGCGGCGGCAATCGCGACCGTTCGGGCGTGGTAGTAGAGCGCGGCCTGCATCCCCAGGAAGAGGACCGCGAACAGAGCCGGCAGCAGGATCACGAGTTCGACCGAGACCGAACCACGCTGATCCCGTCGTCGCTCAGTTGATCTTGCCAGCCTGGATCTCGACAAAGGTCTTCACCGCCGCGACCACGATCCCGACGATGGCGATCACCGCCACCGCCCACAAGACGTGCTCAGTGGTGACCGAGCCCCGCTCGTCACGTTTCAGTCGGTCCTCCCACACGAGCATCAGCGTCGTGACCGCCGTCATCAATCGCTTCATGGTTTCTTCCTTCCTTCCTTCTGACATTCAGGTGCCGCTGAACATTCGCAGCAGGGACGGCGCCACGAGCAGCGCCATGAAGATGACGCCGAGCAGGGAGCCGGGGATCGTCATCCGTTCGCCGACCGCGTTGGCCTGGGCGACTTCGGCGTTGAGCATCGCCGTGCGCATCCCGGCAGACCGCGCCCGCAGGTTGCCGTACACCGCGGCACCCTCCTCCCCGGAGAGCCGCATGATGTCTGCGAAGTCCTCCAGTTCGGGCAGTCCGAGTTCCTCAGCCAAGGCATGCAGCGCATCCCACGGCGGAAGGCCCGACCATCGGGACCGGCCGAGCTCCTCACTGAGCCGCCGGAACACCCACGAGTCAGCCACTTCGGCAGCGGACTCCATCGCCTGGCGTACGCCGGAGCCGTTGTGGCGCTCCAGAGCAACCAGATCGATGTAGGCGCCAAGCGCCCGCGCGAACTCCACCCGCGCTCGCTTGGCGTCGTCGATGGCGTTGTAGTTCGGGATGAAGAAGCACACCGCAGCCAGCGCCACCGAGGCGAACGCCGGCACCATGATCGGCAGCCCGATGCCCAACACCTCGAAGAAGGCGCCGAGCAGGGGCGGTGCGATCAGCCCGAGTACAGCGAACGTGAGTTTGTCGCCGTAGAACTTCGCCAGCGGGATCCGCAGCAGCGCCAGCTCCCGAGTCGGCGTGCGCACCCACATCCCGGGAGGCAGAACCCGGATCGCCCACACGCCGAGGCGTTCCTTGCCCGAGGTCGATTCGGTGGTGGCAACCAGATCGGCGTGCCGGGACGGTGTGAGCCGCCCGAGTGCCTCGGCGAGATCCACCTGAGCCGGTAGCAACCGCGCGACCAGCAGGACGCCGGCGAGCATCAGCAGCGCTCCGGCCGCCATCGCCAAGGGCAGGCCCGCGATCACGACGCCCGCCCGACAGGCCCCGGTGGACCGACGAGGAAGCGTGCCAGTGGTTTGCCGATCGCCATTCGCTTCATCCACACCAACGTCGCGACATACGCGGTCAACAGCGTCACCAAGATGACCTGCCCCAGCGGACTGCGGTACGGCTCGACGTACGTCCCGGAGATCGCGAGGATCACCAGGACCCCGACGCTGATGATCGTGACCCACCGGGCGGTGGCGCGGGGTTTGGCGCGGTCGGCCTCGATCTGACGTCGAGCACGTACGTCGGCAGAGACCGACTCAGCGAGGCTCTCCAACACCTGCGCCAGCCCGGCTCCCCGACGCCGTGCCGCGAGGATGAGATTCGCAGCCACCAGATCGCCGGTGGCATCGTCGAGTTCGTCAGCGAACGCCCGGATCGCTTCTTCGGTGTTCCACCGCGAACGCAAACGCGCGACCAGTCGCTGCACCTCCGGTCGGATCGAGGTCGGAGTCGATCGTTCAGTGGCCACCAGCGCCTGCTCCAGACCAATGCCCACCGTGAGCACCCCAGACAGCGACCGAGTCCATTCCTCCATCGCTTCGAGACGGTCGATGCGAGCCGCTGCGCCGGAGTTCGAGAGCAGCATCGGCACACCTACGCAGGCCAGCGGTACAGCGACCAGCGCGAGAGCCCAACCCGTCACCAACCACGCCAAGCACCCGCCGGCCACGCCCACCAGCAGCAGCCGCTTCGTGGCAGCGCTCATCGGCGTGCGCCGAACCGGGCGAGACCGCGGCGGTCGCACCGGCGCCGGTTTCAGGCCGACGACCAACCCGATGATTCCGGTGACGGTCAGCGCTCCTGCAACAGCCGGCACCAAGGCGATCACGACAGCACCTGCTGCTCGCTGAGGAAGCTGCCGAGGTCGAATCCGCAGGACGCCAACGCCCGGTACTCCTCGGGGAGGATCGCGGGCCGTGCGGTGCCGGAGGCATCGGGGGAGAACAGGTGGGTCGTGGCGTAACCGGTCTCGCGTTCGCCCGGCGCGACCGCGATCACCTCACGCACGCAGCGACGCCGCTGGAAGCCGTCCGCTGCACGCTCGGTGGTGAGATCGAGTTGCACGATCAGGTCGATGGTCGATGCGAGCTTGCTCGTCGCCAGTTCGTGGGTGACATGCGGGCCGGCCTCCATCGCGCACGTGACGAGCTTGCGGATAGCCGCAACGGCATCGGAGGCGTGGGTGGTGGAGATGGAGCCGGTGCCAGACTCCATCGCCTTGATCATCGCCCAGATTTCCCGGCCGCGGACCTCGCCGACGATCTGACGCGACAGGTTGAACCGGAACGAGTCGATCAGCGCCTCATCGAGGTTGAACTCGCCGGCCAGGCGACCGTCGGCGCCACGCTCGCCGGACCCAGGGCGTGCTTCCCAGGCGTGAACGATCTTGTGACGGCCGAGTTCGTTGAGGTGGAGTTCGTACTCGGTCTCGAACGTGCCGATCGCCTCGTGCTCATCGATCTCGCTGCAGAGAGCACGCACCAGCGTCGTCTTCCCTGCTCCTTGGCATCCCGAGATCACGATGCTCTTGCGGGCACGGACGGCAGCACGCAGGAACGAGGCCAGTAGCGGCGAGAGCATCCCGCGCTCAACGAGGTCGTCGAGTGTCACCTGCATCAGCCGGTGCCGTCTGATCACGACTGATGGACGTGGTGTCACCCAGGCTGCGGCCGCGAGTCGCGAACCGCCGTCAAGACGCAGGTGCAGCCGCGGTTGTGCTTCGGAGAATCCGCGGGCGTTCACCTCGCTGCGCGAAGCGAGGAAGACCAGGAAGTCGATCAGTTCGGCATCGGAGTCGGCGACGGGTGGTCCCTCGATGAGAGATCCGTCGACGAGTTCGAGCATGACGTTGTCGTGCCCGGCGATGATGATGTTCTCGACCCGGTCGTCGTCGACCAGTGGTTGCAGCCGACCGAGACGGAACAGGGAATCGAACACCGCCTGGGCCAGAGCCGCTTGGGCTGCCGAACTCCACGCGCCGCGCCCGTCATTGACCCGATCGGCCATCGTCGATTCGATCAGCTCCAGCACGATGGCGCGGCCCAACTCAGTCTGGGCAGTCTTATCGAGACGCGATGACTCCGCGCTCACTGCCTGGCTCAGCTGCTTGGAAGCGAGGGTGCGCAGCGAGGCGACGACGCCCCAGTCGATGTCCACGTCGTCGTACGACGAATCAAGCGGCGGGTCGGGCGGACGTGGGGGAGTCGCAGCGGAGCGGCTGGGCAGTGGTTGGCCGAAGAGCGGCAGGTCGATCAGCCGCGGGTCGGCGTTGGTGGGACGGACGAGGTGGTCACTGGACATCGGAGTGCACCTCCGTGCCGAGGCGATCGCGCCGGACGTTCACTGCGGCGTGGATCGCGGAGATCGCCGCTTGCAGGCTGCGCACCAACGGACTGCGATCGAATCGGTCGGGGATGGTGACGCCGCGGTGCAAGACCGCTGCGGACTGCGGATCGTCTGCGACGACTGCATGAACCGGCAGCCCGAGGACGTTGCTGACTTCCTTGGCCGAATACGGCTGGCCCTCGCCCACGAGCATCACGCCGGGGTTCGCCCACGCCGGATGCCCGCGCTGGACGGTCTCGGCCCACGACCGGGTGGCTGCGATGGCAGGCAGGTGCGTTCGACACAGGATCAACGAGAGATCAGACTCGGCGAGCACGGGTTCGGGCCATCCGACGAGACCCAGACGACCACAGTCGACGATGACATCCTGGCCGGTCGCTTCGAGATCTTGGAGCGCCGTCATCAACGGACCCCAGAGGCCGGTGAGTGCGGGTGCCTGGGTGTGGGCCCTTGGGCCTGGGATGAACGCAGCGGTCGAGGACCCGATCGGTTGCGCCATCCGCGGGAGCAGATCGGCCACGTCGTCAGCCGAGAGGGCCAGCTCGACTAGGCCCTGGTCGTAGGACTTGATGCCGCGGAAGTACCCCGCCAAGATCCCAGACCCGCCCGTGGCGTCCGCTTCGATCAGCAACACCGGTCGTGGCCACAGCAACGCCATCCCGAGCGCGGTTGTCGTGACCCCGGGGGAGCCGGACGCAGAGCAGAGCGCAATGACAGCCATGACCCTCACCGCGCCCTGGAGTCCAGGACGATTGCCACGTTCCCGGTCGCGATCTGGGCGGCCAGCGTGGCCGCCTCGGCGTGGGGGACCAAGAGATCCACGACGAGCTGACCGGTGTCATCAGCGACTCCAACTCCGACCACCTCGGCCTCGCTGAACGAGGGAACCCCGGTCGGCGCATCACTGCCCTCGGCCGGCGTCGCAACCACCCGCACCCGATCACCCGTCTGCAGATCCATTCCCGGCGCCTGCGACGACGTCAACGCGACGCCGACGACCGACAGGTTCTCGGCCGGCACTACCGAGTCGGCGTATGACGACGGCGTCAGCAGCGAACCGGCCGCGATGTCGACCGCGGCGCGCTGTCCGACTACCGACTCCAGGGAACTCGCACCGACGGGCTTCAAAGCGGGGTCGATGTTGACCCGGACCCGAACCAAGTCGTCGGCCTCGATGATCGCCCCGCGCTCGATGTCGGCACGTGCGGCAAGAACTTCTTGGGTGTTCGTCGTGGCGGTCCACGCCCAACCGCCGAGGATCGCACCCAGACAGATCGCTACGACCGCGGCAGCAATGAGGGCCGGACGGCGCCGCAGCTTCGGAGGTGGAGGCAGCGGTGGCTCGGCAGAGGACGGAGGGGGGATCTGCGATCGCTCATACCGTGTCGCGGTGCTGCTCATCTTCGTCTGCCCTCTCGCCGCTGCCCGTTACTCCACGAGCACCTGTGCCTCTCCGACGGTGATCTCGACTGACCTCTGCAGGCCGTCGAGACGGATGGTTCCGGTCTGGCCGGCGCCCTCCCACGTGATCACCCACGACGACGTCGCCGTCACCGTGTAGGTGCCACCGGGCTCCCCAGCGCTCGACTTCGTATAGACGTGACCGCAGTCCGGTGACGACTTCTTGCCGTATGGGGCCTTGTACGGCGTCCCCGCCGTACGGCACTCGACGGTGGTCCCGTCGCCCATCTGCCACGTCACCTTCTGCACGTTCGCCGTCGCGGTGATCGTGATCCCACCTGCGGTGGCGGTGGCGGTGATCGGCCCGTAGGTGTGGTCGTCTGGGTTGGCGGCCCACATCCACACCGGCATCCCGACCAACCCGATCCGATTCGCTCCTGGCTCCGGCGTGATGCCGACGTCGATCGCGCGTAGTGCCATGTCGTCGATGGCCAACTGCGCGACGTCGCGCGGGCTCGGCCCCGTGCCCGAGTTCTCCGGAGGGTTGTCAGCCCAGATGTGGATCAGCAGATGGGCCTGCGGCTGGTAGCAGTCGTACACCGCGCCGTCGCCGGGCTCGTGTCCCTCCCAAGCAGGGTCGCCGGCGGGTGGCTGAGGGTCGAGGAGGCGGATGTAGCAGCGATAGGTGTTCGACCAGTAGCCATATTCCGACGTGCAGGGGACCGGTCCCGGTGGTGGCTTGCTGATGCCCTGCTTCGTGCCGTCCCAGTAGCAACTCTGGCCCGAGCCCGTGTCCTTTGGGCCGTCGTCGACGTTCTCGTTGCCCGGCACCTCGACGACCACCCACACCAGGCACTTGCCGGTGGTCGGGTGTGTTTGCTGGCAGACGGTCTTGGAATCTGCGGCAGCCGGGGAAGCAGCGATGCCGATCAGGCACACGACGAGGAGGGGCAGTAGCGCGAGGAACCGCGTACTCACCCGGCGCACGGAGTCTTCTCCAGGTCTTCGCCGCCGGCAACGCGCCAGCCCGTGTCGGGATCGGTGTCCCAGGTGTAGTTCGCGACGGTCAGTCGAGTCCATCCGCGATCAGGCCGGTCAGCGGGAACCATCGACTTGCCGGAGGCATCCACGACGTCGACGGCACTGACGTCCCAACAGACGTCGATCGTCACCGAGGGGACGCGGCCGGCCTTCGGATCCGAGTTGTCCAAGCTGACCGACTGCACCTTGGTCTCGACGAGCTTCGTGTCACCGTGCTGCTGGGTTCCGGCAGCTCGTTCGGTGGTCAGGAAGTTCTTCTGCGCCGAGAGCTGGGTGCTGATCGCGACCTCCTCCAGACGATCGAGTGAGACCGTGTCGTCCTGGAGCAAGAGATCGGTGAGCGCGTAGTAGTCACCGACGGCAACTTCAGCCGCCGTGGCTGCGGAGTCTTCTGGGGAACCCGCCGTCGAGGGTGGAGCACTGCTTGGAGAAGACGCGCTCGTGCTTGGTTTCGGAGCTGGTTCGGCATCGGAGTCCGAGCCGCAGGCGGCCATTGCGGCGAGCAGAAATACTGCCGTCGCGACCGAGAACGTTCCGGAGAATTTCGTCATGGCCGAGTCCATCCGCCCCCGCGGGAAGTTCCCGAGAGAGCAGCCGACGGCGCCCCGATAGCGGTCGCACCGAGCTCACCGCCTCCCACCATTGAGCCAGTCAAATGTGATCTGCGCAACATTTAGTCCTCCTTTGTGCACTTCAAGGACCAGGTGCACAGCCACCGCCCACCGGCCGCACTCACTCGAAATCGACTGCTGAGCGGCCCCCACCGCTCAATCCGGTCACACCTCTGGCACAGCGAGGTGGAACACCCGGCGCACCTTGGTTTCGAGGAGGTGCGTCGTGACGGTTTCGCTGCGGAAGATGAGCCCCGGGCACGGGTGCGACTACCTGCTCAAGAGTGTCGTCGTGGGCGACGGCAACCGGGCGTTGCGTACGCCGATGACGCGGTATTACGCCGAGGCCGGTACCCCGCCCGGCGTCTGGTTGGGCTCCGGCGTCCGCGAGTTCGGCGCAGGCCAGCTGACACCTGGAGCGGAGGTCACGCCGTCACAACTCGAACTGCTCCTCGTCCACGGCCACGACCCGATCACCGGCAAGCAACTGGGGCGGGGCTATCCGACGTACCCGTCGATCCAGGAGCGGATCGACCAGCGCATCGCAGGGCTCGACGCCGCGTTGACGGCGGAGAAGCGAGCGGACGCGGTCGCCCGAATCACTCACGAGGAAGAAGCCCGGGGGCCGAAGACCGCGGTGTCCGGCTTCGACCTGACCTTCAGTGTCCCCAAGTCAGTTTCGGTGCTGTGGGGGCTCGCGGACGCTGACCTGCAGACGCAGCTCGTGCAGGCGCACCACGACGCCGTAGCCGAGGTGTTGGAGTTCTTCGAGCGCGAGGTCGCTGTCACGCGGGCGGGTGCTAATGCCCGCAACGGCGCCGTCGCCCAGCACGAGGTCGCCGGTGTGGCGGCGACGGCATACGACCACTGGGACTCACGCTGTGGTGACCCGCAACTGCACACCCACGTGGTCCTCTCCAACAAGGTCCGCACCGTCTACGACCAGAAGTGGCGCAGCCTTGACTCGATCCCGATCCACCGCAGCGTGGTCGCGATCTCCGAGCACTACAACGCGGTACTGGCCGACCTGCTGACCCTACGCCTCGGCCTCGCGTGGGACCGCCGCGACCGGGGCGCCGACCGCAACCAGGCCCTGGAGATCACCGGCGTCACCGCAGAACTCATCGCGGAGTTCTCGAACCGCTCCCGCGATGTCGACATCGAAACCGACCGGCTGATCGACGAGTACGTCGCAAAGCATGGCCGGCGACCGTCGAGCAAGACGATCATCGAGCTGCGGGCGACGGCGACGATCTCAACCCGACCCGAGAAGGAACTGCACTCCCTGGCCGAACTGACCGACGGTTGGCGCGACCGCGCACAAGACCTGATCGGCACGGATCCCGGCGGCTGGGCCCACTCGGTCATCGCCCACGCGGGCAGTACGGGTTTGCGTGCCGAGGACGTGCCGCTCGACATCGTTACCGAGGGCGGCCGCCGAGTGGTGGCGGTGGTGGGGGAGAAGCGGTCGACCTGGCGGCACTGGAACCTCTGGGCCGAGGCATCCCGCCAGACGATGGAGTGGCGCTTCGCCACCCCCCGTGCCCGGG
>CALMKG010000305.1 GCA_937867175.1 uncultured Propionibacterium sp.
TGGTCTGGGTGGTCCAGGTCCGGTCGGGATCGGGGTTGCCATCCAGATCGAACCAGTCGTGCAGCGCGTCCCCGCGGCGTGGGTCGTGCACGAACAACGGGGCCATTCGCGATTCGACGGCCAGCCGGCCACGCCGGTTGGCCATGTTGTCGCCGATGCCGTGCTCGCCCTGGCAAGGGGTGTAGACGTCCATCAGGGCCGGGCCGTCGTGGTAGTTCAGCATCTCCATGGTGGCCCGCAGGAAGTGCCCCTGCATGGCCGTTGCGCTGCCCACCACGAGGGTGTTCGGGTGGAACGAGGCCAGCAAGCCCAACTCCTTGCGGTTCTCCGCCTTGCCGGAATGGGCCGAGCCGATCCGGGCGAGGTCGGAATCTTGGCCGGTGAAGCTCGCCGTGGAGGCCTGTCCGCCGGTGTTGGAATAGGCGCCGGTGTTGAGCACCAGGATCTTGATAGGTGTCGGCGAGGTCAGGATCCGCGACATCGCGCCGAATCCGATGTCGTAGCTGGCCCCGTCGCCGCCGATGGTCAGCACGGTGGGCATCAGGGCCAGTTCGTCCTCGGTGAAGTCGAGCCAGCTGAGGGTGGCCAGTTCCTTGTCGTGGACCCCCGGGTCGTAGCCGCCGGACAACTCGAGGCGTGCGGTCCGGATCGCCTTCACCAAGTCGACCGCGCGCGTGGCCAGGCCCTCGAAGAGGCCCTTCGCCAGCGGTTGGGCGTCCTGGAAGAGGCTGTTCACCCAGGGGTCGGTGAACGCGTTGTAGGGCATGGTGGACGAGTAGACGCTGGAGCAGCCCGTCGAGTTGGCGACCACGGTGGTGGCCGGGCCCTTGCCGGTGGGTCCGCCCTCCAGCAGGTAGAGGCTCTTCTCGATCTCGGCCAGCGCGGCCTTCAGGCGCCCGCGGCGCCCAGACGGAAGACCGTTCCGTGCGAGTTCGGTGGCCAACCGACTGGCCAGGTCGTCGAGGGTGGCTCGTTGCTCACTTTGCCGCTTCTCCCCCAAGGCGTGGCTCGTTGCGACCACCATGCGGGTACTCGTCACCTCGCCGCAGCCGCGACAGCCGCCGTGTCCACCGGTGACCGCATAGTAGTTGTTGCGGTCGAGGAAGAGCCTCTTGGTGTCGCCCTCGGGGTCGACCGCGTCTGCAGTGAATCTGGTCGGGGTGTTGGGGGTCTTCGCCAGGAATTCGAGCCCCGCTTCCAGCCGCTCCTCAATGACCTGTGTCTGGTCGGTGGAGGTCAGGGCGTGCGGGCCGCAAACGTCGACGCACTCCAGGCAACCGGTGCACTTCCACGGGTCGATGGTCACCGAGTACAGGCCGCCGCTGCCGGGCAGTTCGCGTTCCAGGGCGTCGAAGAACGGCCGGGTCTTGGCGACCGGGAAGGTTCGCAGAATCTCGACCACCGCGGCGTAATTGCGGCGCAGGTACGACCCCGAAGTCGCGGGCACCAAGCCGGCCACCGCCTGGGCTACCAGATCGGCGAACGAGTCCTCACTGCCACCGCGGTACAGCTCGCGAACCCGAGCCGCGATGCCGTAGACATGCTCGCGCATGGCCCCGCGCTGCGCGTCGTTGACCTCAAGCATCGAGACCGCGGTCGAGACCAGCGTGTGTACCTCGTGCACCGCGTTCGGGATCGCGGCGTCCGGGCAAGCCAAGGCGCATTCCAGGCAACCGGTGCACAGACCGGCGTCGAACTGCGGCACTGTGCGGCGGAACAGGCCCTTGTTCTTGCCCGCCGCGGTGCCCGCCGGCACGAACAGGCCGGCACCGGGCATCACCGGGGCGCGACCAATCGTCCCGTCCCGGAACGGGGCGCCCATGATGTGGTCGTAGTAGTCCGGGTCGAAGAGGTTGGACGCTGCGCAAGCGGTGCCCGCCAAGCCGATCGACAGGTCTATGCTGCGCCCCGACGGGCTGGGCAGGTCTGCCTCGATCGCCCGGTAGGCGTCCGACTGGTAGTCGACCTTGCGCAGCGCAGCCAGGCCGTCCTCGATCACGGCCATGTTGGACGCGACGATCCTGCTGCCCTTGGAGCCGAACTTCTTGTGGATCTGCTCGTAGACCTTGTCGCGTAACTCCTCGCCGGCGGCACCGCGGGCGATCCGGTCGACGCCGCCGACGAGCGCGCCGATGAACGCAATGCCCATCATGCGAGTCTGCAACTGGTCGCTCGGGGCGTGCCGGGCCGCGACCGCGAAGGCGTCCAGAACATAGAACTTGATCTTCTTGTCCCGGATCGCCTGGCGGGCCCTGGCCGGCAGCGACTGCCAGGTCTGTTCGGGGGACTGACTTGACTGCAGGATCAGCGTCCCGCCCTCGACCAGCCCCTTCAACGGATCGGTGTGCTGGAAGACCTTGTGGTCGGGCGACAGCACGATCTCGACGTCTTCAAGTTCGGCATTGGTCACCAGCACCGGCTCGGGGCTCAGGGTGATATAGAAATTCGTCGCCGCCCCGGACTTCTCGGAGCCGTACTTCGGCGCCGACTTCGAGTACATGCCCAGCGCCCCGGCGAGGATGTCGGTCATCAACTTGCCGGTGGCGATCGTCCCGTAGCCGCCCACCGAGTGGAACCGGATCCGGAACGCCTCATCGGGCAGCAGGTTCGGATTCTCGCCCGTCGCCAGCGCCATGAGTCTCGTCTCGGGATAGGCGGTCGCCATCTTGCGCTGAAGTTCGGCGAAGCTACCGGTCGCCCCTTCGGAGAAGAAGGTAGATCCGAGGTAGACCAGTGGGGACGCGTTGTCGCCGGCCATGTTCTCGGCCGCGGCGATCAGGTCGCGCGGCTGCAGGTCATGGCCACCGAGACCGAAGATGGCGCTGGTCAGCGCGGGGATCTTCGAGATCGGCCGGATGCCGGCGAAGCGTCCGGGGCTGGACGAATTCGCCGCACCCTTGAACAGCGCGGAGGTGACCAGCTGGGTCAGCGCCATCTGATCGGAACGCTCCAAGACGGTGACGGCCTGTTTGCCGGCCAATGCGTCGACCAGTTCGGCCTCGGGGAAGGGCTGCAGCAGCTTCACCGAGACCAGGCCGACCTTGAGCCCCTGCCGACGAAGGTAGGGCAACACGGCGCGGACGTCCTCGCCCACCGAGCCGAGGGCCACGAAGACGTAGTCCGCGTCGGCCACGTCGTAGCAGTGGATCGGGGTGTAGCGGCGTCCGGTCAGTTGGCTGTACTCGACCATGGCCTGCCGAGCCAGCCGGGGCACCTCGGAATCGAAGTGGGTGCGGTGGTCGACCGCCCCGGCCTGGAAGTCGGGCTGGTTCTGGACCGGTCCGGTCAGTCCCGGGTTGTTCGGGTCGACCAGCGAAGGCACCAGTTGCCTGGTGCCCTTGCGCCAGGCGCCCAGCCATTGACGGCGCCACTGCGCACCGAAATCGACCGGGATGAACGTCTGGGTCTGCTCGACCAGGGCACCGGCGTCATCGGCCTCCACCTCATCGGCGTGCTCGGCGAGCCAGCTGCGGATGTCGTCGAGCTCGGTGAGCCCGAACTCGGCGGCGTGCCGGGTGATCCAGCGGTTCAGCTGCCAGACGCGTCCCTTGGCGCCGTACATCACCTCTTGTGCGACGGTCGGGCAGTCGATGCGTCCGGCCGGATCGCCCAGGTACTCGCGCAGCAGTTCGGGCTCGGGAAGGTTGGCCTCGGACATCATGTGGCTGGTGGCGAAGCCGTCCATGGTGTTGGCGACCGGGATCAGCGACAACGCCGCGGTGCGGTAGCTGATCGCGGCCAGGTCTGCGGCCTCCTGCGGATTGGCCCCGAAGAAGACGGTGTAGCCGGCCGGCAACAGTGCGTAGATGTCGTCGTGGCCGGCCATCACGTTCAGCGAGTGTTTGCTCACCACACGAGCGGCAACCTGCAGGACGAAACCGCCCACCTTCTTGCCCACGGTGACGAAGTGCGACTCCATCGCGTACAGGATGCCCTGGCTGGACGAGGCGTTCGAGACGAACATGCCGCCGGTCAGCGCAGCGCCCAGCGCGCCGGACTGCGCGGAGTGCTCACCCTCGGGCTCGAAGAAGAACGGGTGTTTGCCCCAGACGTTGAGCTGGCCCTCGGCACGGGCCGCCTCATAGAGCTCGCTGATCTCGGTGGAAGGGGTGATCGGGTAGCCGATGACACCGCCACAGACGTGGCTCATGACGTGGGCCACCGCGGCGTTGCCGTTCACCACGCTGGGGACTCCGGGGAAACGCGGCGACTCGACAGCATCAAGCTTGCCGTGGTCATCGGGTGACTTGGCGTGCAGCAGGTCGGTGACGGCCAGCCGCCCGTTCTTGTCGAGTTGTGTCGCGGACACTTGGATATCCTCCGTCGCGGGTCTGCATTGATTCGCGGCCGGCGCGGGCGGCCTGACACTGCCGACCCGTGTGGTCGTACCCCCAGATTAGACAATCGGCCCGGCAGAACGAAGTCGGCCCCTGGGCGCGTGGCTGCGCTCTGGTCAGGGATTCGGTCGGCCAGCGGTGGCATTCACTGGACGACCGGGCCGTGTCTGGACGAAGCTGGAGCCATGTCCGCTGCCACCATCGCGTTCCGTCACCTCTTCGGACCCGGCCCCACCAACACCTACCCCGAGGCATCGCTGGCACTGTCGCGTCCACTGTTGGGGCACCTTGATCCCGCCTTCCTGGCCGAGATGGACCACGCCTGCGAGGGCCTGCGTCGGGTCTGGGGCACCCAGAATCGTCGGACGCTGCCGCTGTCGGCGACTGGTTCGGCCGGCATGGAGGCCGCATTCGTGAACACCGTGCACCCCGGTGACGTCGTCGTGATCGGCGTCAACGGCTTGTTCGGGGAGCGCATGTGTGACGTGGCCGCCCGCTGCGGCGCTGACGTGGTGCGCGTCGACTTCGAGTGGGGCCAGCCGGTGGACGCCGAGCGACTGGTCACGGCGCACCCGCATCCCCGGATCATCGCGGCGGTGCACGCAGAGACCTCCACCGGCGTCCGCTCCGACATCGCCGCGCTCGGAGCCGCCAAGGGGGACGCGCTGCTGTTGGTGGACGCGGTCACCTCCATCGGCGGCATCGAATTGCGGGCCGATGACTGGGGCATTGATGTCGGCTATGCCGGGACGCAGAAGTGCCTCGGTGTGGCCCCCGGTCTGGCACCGTTCACCATCAACGAGCGGGCCTGGCAGCGCCGCGTCGCGAAGCCGCAGTCCTGGTACCTGGACCTTGGCATGCTGGGTGGCTACGTGGGCGAGGCGAGTGGCGCGAAGCGCACCTACCATCACACCGCGCCGGTGGCCATGGTGGTCTCGCTCGCCGCTGCGCTCGACCGCATCGGCGAAGAGGGCCTGGAAAACGTGTGGGCCCGTCACCAAGGCGCCGGCGACGCACTGCAGCACGGCCTGCAAGAGATGGGCCTGGAGTTGTTCGCGGCCGACGGGTACCGGCTGCCCGAACTGACCACCGTGAAGGTGCCTGCGGGTGTCGACTCCGCCCGAGTCCGTGGCTACCTGCTCGACCGGTACGACATCGAGATCGGTGCCGGGGTGAAGCAGTTCGCGTCCTCGGTCTGGCGGATCGGGCTGATGGGCCCCAACGCCAATCCGGGTTCGGTGGCGCTCATCCTGGCAGCTCTGAAGGACGCCATCGACCGCGCCTGAATCGACCGCCAACGGTCCCGGCTACCTGCTTGTCAGAGCCATCGCCTAGGCTCATGTCAGTTAGACAAGGAGATTGCGATGACCCAACCACCCACCGACAACTGGCGACCCCCGGAGGCTGGTTACCCGCCCCAGTTCGAAGCGCCCAACTTCTCTGCGTCCCACTACGGTCAACCGCAGCCGTACGGTGGCCAGCCCGCCCACCAGAACCCGAACGGACCTAGCTATCCTGCCCAAGCTGCCGGCACGCCACCGCCCTACGGGCCGCCCCAATACGGCCAAGCCCAGTACGGCCAAGCCCAATACGGGCTACCCCAATACGGCGCACTCCAGCCTGCGGTCGCCCGCAAGGAGCCGGGTTTGGCGCTGTTGGTCTCGTTCTTCGTGCCGGGTGTCGGAACCATCATGAACGGCGAAACCGGCAAGGGCGTCGCTATCTTGGTCGGCTACTTGGTTTGCTGGGCGTTGTCGTGGCTGCTCGTGCCGCTCGTCGGCGTGTTTGGCCTGTGGATCTGGGGCATGGTGGACGCCTACCAGGGCGCGCAACGGTACAACATGGCGCATGGCCTGAGGCCCTGACCACCAACGGCGGCTCAGTCCTGCGCCCAGTCGAACGTGGGCACCAGGGCGGCAAACTCACGCAGCAGCGCGGCGGACGCGTCCATGGCCGTGACCTGGCCCGCACCGACCTTGTCCTCCAGGTCGTGCGCGAGCGAGCGCATCTTCTTGGTGCCGCGCAGCGAATCCATCAACGCGGCCTCGGTCTGGCTCCACATCCAGCTCACCTGCTGGGACGCCCGGTAGGCGCTCAGACCGTACTTCTCCTCCAGGTACGCCCGGTGGTCGAGAACAGCCTGCCAGACTGCTTCGAGACCGATCTTGTGCAGCGCCGAACAGGTGAGCACCGGAACCCGGCGGTCCAGGGACTGCGACGAGACCAGCTTCATCGCAATGGACAGCTCGCGAGCGGTGACCCGCGCCTCGCCGGCATTGTCGCCGTCAGCCTTGTTGACCGCGATCACATGCGCGAGTTCGAGGATGCCCTTCTTGATGCCCTGCAACTGGTCACCGGAACGGGCAAGCATCAAGACCAGGTAGGTGTCGACCATGCCCTGAACGGCGACCTCGGACTGGCCGACACCGACGGTCTCGACGATCACCACGTCATAGCCGGCGGCCTCGACCAACAACATGGCCTCCCGGGTGGCCCGGGCCACACCACCAAGGTGCAGCCCGGTCGGCGAGGGCCGGATGAACGCGTCCTCCAACTCAGCCAGCGCCCCCATCCGGGTGCGGTCGCCGAGCACCGAACCGCCGGAAACCGAACTGGACGGGTCAACCGCCAGCACGGCCACCCGGTGACCCTTCTCGATCAGCGTGACACCCAGCGCGTCGGTGAAGGTGGACTTGCCGGCGCCCGGGACCCCTGACAGCCCCAGCCTTATCGAATTGCCCGACAACGGGGCCAACTCGCGCAGGAGTTCCCGCGCCAGCGCGCGATGCGCCGGCTTGCGGGACTCCACGAGGGTGATGGACCGGGCCAGTGCGGCCCGGTCCCCACTCTTGACGCCTTCGATCAGGGCCGGGACGTCGATCGACCTAGGCATTGCCCTCCCGAGCGGCCTTCACCATGCCCTTGAGCAGATCTGTCGCCGCCACTGGGATGTTGGTGCCGGGCGGGTAGATCGCCGCGGCGCCGGCCTGACGCAGTTCGGCGAAGTCCTGCTCGGGAATGACGCCGCCCACCACGATGGCGATGTCACTGCGTCCCTGCCTGTCGAGTTCGGCGCGCAGCGCGGGCACCAGAGTGAGGTGGCCGGCAGCCAGCGACGACACGCCGACGACGTGCACGTCACCTTCAATGGCCTGCCGGGCGGCCTCTTCTGGGGTCTGGAAGAGGGGGCCCACGTCGACGTCGAAGCCGAGATCGGCGAAGGCGGTCGCGATCACCTTCTGGCCGCGGTCATGGCCGTCCTGGCCCATCTTCGCGATCAGGATGCGCGGACGACGGCCCTCGATCTCCTCGAACTCGTCGACCAGTGCACGAGTCTCGTCCATGGTCTGCGATGCACCTGCTTCCTTCGAGTAGACACCAGAGATGGTGCGGATCTGGGCGGTGTAGCGACCGAAGACGGCCTCCAGCGCGTCCGACATCTCACCCACACTGGCACCGGCACGACCGGCGTCGATGCACAACTTCAGCAGGTTGCGGTCAGGATCGGTCGGGTCGGGGTTGCCGGCCGCCCAGGTGAGCCGCTCCAGCGCCTTGCTACAGGCCTCCGAGTCCCGTTCGGCACGCAACTTGTTCAGCTTGGCGATCTGCTGTTCGCGAACCTCGCGGTTGTCGACCTTCAACACGTCCAGTTTGTCCTCGGTCTCAAGGACGTACTTGTTGACGCCGATGACCGGCTGACGACCGGAGTCGATGCGGGCCTGGGTACGGGCCGCGGCCTCCTCGATGCGCATCTTGGGGATGCCCGCCTCGATGGCCTTGGTCATACCGCCGGCCGCCTCGACCTCTTGGATCAACTGCCAGCCTTGCCGAGCCAGTTGCTGGGTCAGCTTCTCGACATAGGCCGAACCCGCCCACAGGTCGACAGACCGAGTGGTACCAGACTCCTGCTGCAGGAAGAGCTGTGTGTTGCGGGCGATCCGAGCCGAGAAATCCGTCGGCAACGCGATGGCCTCGTCCAGCGCATTGGTGTGCAACGACTGGGTGTGCCCCTGGGTCGCAGCCATCGCCTCGACGCAGGTGCGCACCACGTTGTTGTACACGTCCTGGGCGGTCAGCGACCAACCGGAGGTCTGCGAGTGCGTGCGCAGGCTCATCGACTTCGGGTTCTTCGGGTTGAACTGGCGAACCAGACGCGCCCACAGCATGCGGGCAGCGCGCATCTTCGCCACTTCCATGAAGAAGTTCATCCCGATCGCCCAGAAGAAACTCAACCGTGGCGCGAACTGGTCGACCTGCAGCCCCACCGCCTCACCGGCGCGGATGTACTCCACCCCATCGGCCAGCGTGTAGGCCATCTCGATGTCGGCGGTCGCCCCGGCCTCCTGCATGTGGTAGCCGGAGATCGAGATCGAATTGAACTTCGGCATGTTCGCGCTGGTGAACGCGAAGATGTCTGAGACGATCCGCATGGACGGCGCCGGCGGGTAGATGTAGGTGTTGCGAACCATGAACTCCTTGAGGATGTCGTTCTGGATCGTGCCGGCGAGTTGCGCGGGCTTGACGCCCTGCTCCTCGGCAGCCACCACATACAGCGCCAAGATCGGCAGCACCGCACCGTTCATCGTCATCGACACGCTCATCTGATCGAGCGGGATGCCGTCAAACAGCTGACGCATGTCGAGGATCGAGTCGACGGCCACACCGGCCATGCCCACGTCGCCGGCCACCCGTGGGTGGTCGGAGTCGTAGCCGCGGTGCGTCGCCAGATCGAAGGCGATCGACAGGCCCTTCTGGCCGGCCGCGAGGTTGCGCCGGTAGAAGGCGTTGGAAGCCTCAGCGGTGGAGAAACCCGCGTACTGGCGGATCGTCCACGGACGTGAGACGTACATCGTCGAGTAAGGTCCGCGCAGGAACGGCGGGATGCCCGGCATCGTGTCGAGGAAGTCCAGACCCTCGTAGGCGTCGGACCCGTACAGGTGGCCGACCGGAATCTGCTCCGGGGTCAGCCATTCCTCGGGGCCGGCAGCGGCCAGCAGCTGGTCGAAGGTAGCTTTGGCATCGGCACCGACGGCCGCGTCGCCCAACTCGATCTTGTCGAAGCGAGGTAGCGCGCTCACTTGGTCACCCCCACAGTGTCAAGGACGCCATTCAGTCCGGCAACGACGTCCATGCCCATGGCGATGGTGCCGTCGATGACGCCGGAGCTGTCGACGTCTCCGAGTTCCTTGATGTTGCCGGCCAGCAGCACCTGCTGCGCCCCGGCCTTCTTGAGCGCGGTGGCCACCTCCAGGCCTTGGACCGCATAGACCTTGGCTGATGAGCACAGGCAGGCCACCGGCGTGCCGGATTCCTGCCAGGCCGCCACAATCTGCTCGGTGGAGCCGCCCTCGACCTGCGAGGTCGCCAGACCCGCGATATGGAAGTAGTTGGACGCGAAGCCCTCGCGTCCGCCGAAGTCACGCCGAGTACCCAAGCAGGCCAGGAAGACCTTGGCCTCGGTGCCCGCCGTGGCGTCACGCAACGCCTCGAACGGCTCGGCGTCGCGCGCCCACTTGAGCCCGGCGTACTGCGGGGCGCTCGGACGCTGGGTGCGGTCGGTGATCGGCGCCTCGCCCGGATTCGGGAACTCCGAGACACCGGTGACCGGCAGCTTGCGGGTGGCCAGCAACTTGGCGCGCTTGGCGTTCAGGTCGTCGAGGGTCTCGGCGATCGTCCCGGCAGCCAACGCCGCCACCATGCCACCGGCGGCCTCGATCTTGCCGAACTCGGCCCAGGCTGCCTCGGCGATCTGGCGGGTCAGTGACTCGATGTACCAAGCGCCACCGGCGGGGTCGTTGACCCGACCGATGTTGGATTCCTCGGCCAGTACGATCTGGGTGTTGCGGGCCAGCCTGCGACTGAAGTCGTTCGGCAGCCCCCAAACCGTGTCGAACGGCAACACGGTGATCGCCTCGGCGCCGCCGACAGCGGCCGAGAAGGTCGCGATGGTGGCGCGCAGGATGTTGACGTAGGGGTCGTCGCGGGTGATCTCACGCCAAGAGGTGACCGCGTGCTGGCGGGCGCCACGCTTGGCGGGACTGACCTCGAAAACCTCGCCAACCCGCGCCCAAGCGGTGCGCAACGCGCGCAACCTGGCGATGGTGGCGACCTGGTCACAGGCAGCGGTGACGCGGAAGTTGATCGAGTCGAAGGCGTCGTCCACGTTGACACCCTGTTCGACCAGCGCACGCACGTACTCGACCGCGGTCGCGAGCAGCCAGGCGACCTCATGCACATCACCGGCACCGGCGTTGTGGTAGATCGTGCCGTCCACGACGAAGGCGCGGGACTTGCTGTAGCCGGCCAGCCGCTGCACCCACTGTGAGACGTTCGAAAGGTCGGGCGTGCCGCCATTCAGGGCGGCGGCGCCGATCGGGTCGAGCCCCAGATTCAGGGAGAGTTCGGCCTTGTCGGCATCGGATGCCTCGAAGACGGCAAGCAGTGCCTCGGCAGCACCCACCTGGTCGGTGTGGCTGGAGACGTCGACCTTGGCCAGATCAAGCAGCACCTCTGCCAAGCTGGTGGCAACATCGGACGCAGCGATGGCGTCCGGGTCGACCCGCAGCCAGATACTGTTCGCGCCGCGCTCCAGGTCGGTACGGATGGCCTGCCGGGTGACTGCGATGTCAGGGTCTTCGTGCAGCGCACGCACATCCCAGGCGTCCATGCCGCCGTTGCGGATAGTGGTGCCGCGGGTGAACGGCACTGCCGCCGGGGCGCCGAGGTCACCGGCGGCGTCCTGCTTGGTGTAGATGGGTTCCACGACCAGGCCGTCAACGGTCCTGGTGCGAAGCCGGTCGATGGCCTTCTCAGACGTCAGCTGCTTGCCTTCCGGACGTCCCTTGTTCAGCACCTTGGCGACCTCGGCAGCCCACTGCTCATAGCTGGGTGCCTCGAAATCACCGGCGAGAACGAGGTTCTCGGGGACTTGGTCCACGACATCCGTTGACGCGCCTGCTGGTGGAGTAGGTGTCGTCATCGGTTCACTCCTCCCAGTGTGAAACGGCTCCTCGCGAAGCCTTTGTGTGCGTTCCGCACGGCCAGCGACCGCGCATTGGCATTTGGTGGTGGGCCCCAGCCCTGACCAGACAACTACTCGGACTGGGGCGGGGCTGGATGCTCTAGCCACCCAAGCCCTAGCAGCATACCAAGATGGCATCCCGGCAGAGCTGGCGCACTAAGGTTGCCGGCACTCAGTTCTTCCCTGGTTCACCGGCCTCGATGGTGATGCCGTTGAGCTTGGCCTGGGCCTTGGTCAAGGACGCGCAGAACTCACCCCCGAAGCCGAGCGCGCTCGCAGCGCACAACGCCTCATGGATGCCGTCGCCGACCATCGCCGGGACGGCGAGTTCACCGGCCATCCGGGTGTAGTAGCGGACGTCCTTGCGGGCGTTGTCGAGTTGGAACCTCAAGGTGTCGAACTTGCCATTCAGCGAGTCCTCCATGATCCTCAGCGTGCCGCCGTTGGCGAAGCCGCCACCGGAAAGCACCTCGGTGAGCTTGCTGGGATCGACGCCCGACTTCACCGCCACCGCGAAGCCCTCGGCCAGGATCGTCAGCGCGGCCTGGAAGGCGGTGTTGTTGATCAGCTTGATGATGTGGCCGGCGCCAAGGCCACCGCAACGGTAGATGTTGTCGGCGAAACACTTGATGATCGGCTCGATCTCGGCATACAAGTCGTCGTCCGCCCCGACCAGCACGTTGACGGTGCCGGCCTCGGCCTCGGCCGGGCCACGAGTCAGCGGAATGTCCGCGATGCGGGCGCCCTTCTCGGCAGCCAGCTCAGCCAGCCGCAAAGTGGTCGACGGCTCGGAGGTGGAGGCGTCCATGATGATCAGGCCGGGTTTCGGATCGGTGAGCAACTCGGTGACGACCTGCTCGACGTCGGCCGCCGAGGTGACGCAGATCACCACGATGTCGCTGGTGGCGCCGAGTGCGACGTTGTCGACCGCTCGCGTGGCACCTAGTTCGTCGAGTCCTTGCGGAGCCCGTTGCCGCATGGTGTAAGCCAGCGGATGCCCGTGCAACAAGATGTTCTTGGCCAGGCCATGGCCCATCAGGCCGGTGGCCCCCACGAAGCCGATCTGCTTGGTGTCGTTCACGTCTTCCCTCTCATGTCATGACGGCTGTCAACCGCCTTCATCCTGCCAGTCGCGTCCCACACCTCCATGCCGAGCCTGCGGCCAGACATAGGATGTGCCCATGCCCCCCACCAGACCAGACCTCACGCTGTCCAGCAATGTGCACGACACCGCCTTGATCTTCGAGGGTGGCGGGATGCGGGTCAGCTACACCGCGGCGGTCGTAGTGGCACTGCTCGACGCGGGCGTCCACTTCGACTGGGTCGCCGGGATCTCGGCCGGCTCGTCCAACACCGCCAACTACCTGGCCCGGGATCAGCGACGCGCCCGCCGATCGTTCGTCGAGTTCGCCACCGACCCCCAGTTCGGCGACCTCCGCACCTTCATCAAGGGCCAAGGGTTGTTCAACTCCGAGTACATCTACCGGGTCTCCGGACGACCCGGCCAGGCGCTGCCCTACGATTTCGCAACCTACCAGGCGAACCCGGCCCGGATGCGTCTGGGCGTCTTCGAGGCCGACACCGGGCGCGCCTTCTACTGGACCCGGGCCGACATCGAAACCCCGGACGACCTGATGGCGCGCGTCCAGTCGTCGTCCACGCTGCCGTTCTTCATGCCGCCCGTGCACATCGACGACCACGTCTATGCCGATGGCGCTTTGGGCCCCAGCGGCGGCATCGCCTTGGACGCCGCGAGGGCCGATGGCTTCACCAAGTTCCTGGTGGTGCTGACGCGTCCCCGCGACTACGTCAAGGCGCCCCTGCGCATCAGTCGGCCGATGCGGCAGTACTTCCGCAAGTATCCGACGATCCTGGACGCGCTGGCCGACCGGGCGTCCAACTACAACCGGACGCGTGCCGAACTGCTGGAACTTGAGCGTAACGGGGACGCGATGGTCTTCTTCCCCGAGGGCTTCACCGTCAGCCAAGGCGAACGCAAACTCAGCAGGCTGGAACGCAGCTTCAACGACGGCGCCGCCCAAGTGGCCCGAGAGCTGCCCGGCTGGCTGGAATGGCTGGGGCTGGCCTGATCTCGGTTCCTCAGCGGCGCGCGTGGTTGTCTTGGCCCAGCGCGTCGAACGCGGCGTACAACTCGGCGTTGAGGCTGCGCAGCAGCCCGGCGTCCGGCTTGAGAACCTGCCGGTCATAGGTGAGCAGGCCGTTCGTCTCGGTCTCGACGTCGCTGACCTGGGTGTAGACGCAACCGCGCAGCCCCCGGGCGACCAGCGGGATCAGTTGTTCGCGGTAGAGCGTCCCCACTGCTCTGTTGAGCAAGCCCTCGTCGGCCTGGGTGCCGTAACCGTAGTGCCCTGCCACCTCCCAGGTGTGCCCATCGACGACCAGGTTGTAGCCGCCGAATTCCGACAGGAAGAACGGCCGCCGGTCACGCCGGGCAGGGCGCCGCAGCCCGAGAACATAGCGATGTCGACTTCGGAAATCGCCGCCGCCTTGGTCGTGCCAACCGGATGCCGCATCCACCAGCCGGGTGGGATCGGCCGCCCGCACCATCGCCTCGATGCGGTTGGTCTGGTACTGGCCCCAAGCCTCGTTGAAGATCGTCCAGCAAACCACACTGGGATGGGGGCTGAGCAGGCCGATCATGCCCATCAGGTCGGACTCGAAGATCTCCCGGCGCTCTCGGTCTTGTCGGCCGGCGGCGGCCTGTGCGCGGCGGGAGGTGTCGTCCAACTGCACGTCGAGCGACATCACGAAGCGTGACTGCCGCAGACTGTGCCGCGGCTTGCCGCCGTTCACGACGTCCTGGATGACCAGCATGCCGAGCCGATCAGCATGGTCGTAGAAGCGTCGGGACTCGACCTTGATGTGCTTGCGGACGCCGTTGAAGCCGAGCTCGCGCATGCGCTGCAGGTCGGCGACGAGCGCCTCGTCCGCCGGAGCGGTCAGGCCGGTCTCGGGCCAGTAGCCTTGGTCAAGCGGTGTGTTGAGTAGGATCGGGAACCCGTTCAGCAGCACGGCGTGCCGCTGTCCCCCTGGAGCCCCCGGAATCCGACCGATCTCGACGGTGCGCAGGGCGGCCCACGACCGGACCTCGTCGTGACAAGTGCGAACCTGCAGCCGGTAGCGAAAGGGGTCCTCCGGGCTCCATAGTCGGGGCTCGGGCAACCGGACGCGGATTTGCTCACCGGACTTCCCGGCGGCGGCGAGGCTGTCGCCGTCGGGCAACTCCACCACCACGTCCACAGGGCAGGGCCTCTCGGTCGTGACCTGGACGTCCAACCCGTCCAGCGTGTCGGTAGTGACCGCGTGTACGCCGGTGATGGCATTGTCGGGTAACTGCTCCATCCAGACGCTTTGCCAGATGCCGCTGGTGGCGGTGTACCAAATTCCGCCCGGCTGGTCCGATTGCTTACCGTACTGCTGGCCGGCGGCAGGGCCGGGGTCGCGGACGCCCACCACCACCTCGACCGGGTCGCCGTGCCAGGGCAGTTCGATGGTGAACGGCAGGTAGCCACCCCGGTGGGAGCCCACGCACTGACCGTCCACCCAGATCGCGCACTCGTAGTCGACCGCCTCGAAGTTCAGCACCACCCGGCGTCCCTGCCAGGCCTCGGGCGGCTCGACGCGGCGGCGGTAGAAGAGCGTCTCATCGGCGGCCAGCGCGCGCGTGACCCCGGACGCCACAGTCTCCAATGCAAACGGCACATTGATTCGGCCGTCGTAGCAGATCGGCTGGGACTCGACGACGAGCGCACCCACTGCGGGCCGGACCGCGTAGTCCCACCAGCCGTTGAGGCTGCACCACTCAGCGCGTTCGAGCATCGGGCGAGGGTAGTCCGGCAACGGGTTCGGGTGACCGACTGCCTGGAACGCCCAAGGGGTTCGAAGCCTGGTCGCGTGGGGCATGGGCAACTCGCTTTCCGAATGTGGATACTGCTCAGTTGAAACCGAAGAACCGTCTCGCGATCCGGTACAAGACGAGCGTCAACCGCCTGCCGAGCCTGCCATGCAGGTTCACCACGCGGCCCAATGGTGTGCGCATCAACCGTCGCCAAGTCACCCGGTCGGTTTCCCGGATCTCCCGCCACAACGCCGTCTTCTGCGCCAGGTACTCCTGTTTGCCGGTGCGAATGCAGATGATCGAGGAGACCGCGGTCACCACACCCAGGTACGACTCAAGGTAGGCTCGCAGCCGCCCGGGCAGCGGGACGTCACGGCTGGGCAGGTGGCCGATCATCAGGCGGTTGACCTTGAGTTGCTGGTCGGCGCGTTTGACCATGATCGACTCGTTCACCGACTGACCGGGACGACCGATGTAGTAGTGGTAGAGGTTGATGTCGAGGTAATGGATTGTGCGGGTCAGCGCCAATGGCCCGTAGGCGAACAGGTTGTCCACATAGAAGGTGTGTTCGGGCAGGTCGATCCCGAACTCACGCAGCACGCCGGTTCGGTAGGTCAGTGCGTGCATCAACAAGTACTGCGACGACCGGAACCGCCGGGCCTGGTCCCACGTGATCGTCTGGCCGGCTGGGAAGACGTTGCCGTACTTCATCACATGCTTGCGGCGTTTGCCCTGCTTGTCGTAGACGAAGTTGGTGACCACCAGGTCGGGGCAGGAATCGTCGGCCACCAGCCCCCGCAACGCGCCGACGAGGGCCTGGAAGGCCTCCGGGGTGAGCCAGTCGTCGCTGTCCACCACCTTGAAGTACTGCCCCTTGGCGTGCCGCAGGCCGGTGTTGATCCCCGAGCCGTGGCCACCGTTCGGCTTGTTGATCACCACGAATCGTCTTGGATACTCGGCGGCGTATCTCTGCGCGATGTCACCCGTGTCGTCGGTCGAGCCGTCGTTGACCACGATCACCTCGACATCGGCGGGCACCGGCAGCATGGAGTCCAGGCAATGGTGCAGGTAGTCGGAAGAGTTGTAGCTGGGAACCACCAGTGACAGCACTGTCGTGGTTTGACCGTCATCCTGGACGGGCACGAAATCCTCCTCGCGGACAGCCCGGCATGGGGCGGCGGATGCCAGCATCGTAACCGTTGATCGGGAGTACTGCGATGGACGACCCAACCGACACCGGGCCGCCGACCACGGTCACGGGCGGATAACGATTTCCGCGGCGCGCGGTGGTTGCCGGGCGATGGGTTCCGCCGCCTGCTCGATTCCGATAATGTTCCCTCCACGTCACGGCGGAAACCGCTCTCATCCGATGCCGATTGGGACCGTCCCTCGTGCCGTTCGTCGCCCGGCCGCTGCCGGGCGACCGCGTCTACCGCTCGGATCGGCTGACCTCGGGCGGCTATATCCAGGAGGAAACATGAAGAAGGTCCTTGTGTCCGGTGTGGCGCTCGCGGCTTCCCTGGCTTTGGGTGCCTGTGGGCTGGGGCCGGCGACCAGCGGTGGTGGCGGTGGCAGCGGAGCTGCGTCCATCGTGATCAAGGTCGGCGACAACTGGAACCAGACACATCCAATGGCTGCCGTCATGGACACCACCTTCAAGACCCAGGTGGAAGAGAAGTCGGGTGGCGCCATCGCCGTCGAGACCTACCACTCCGGCACGTTGGGCAACGAGGCCGACCTGTGGGCGAGCGTGCGCAACGGCACCGTCGAGATGGTCGTCATCGGCACTGTGATGAACCAGGAATACCCCACCATGCTGATCTCCGACTGGCCGTGGCTCTACCGTGACGTCGACCACGCCAAGGCCGTCTGGACCGGCGAGGTGGCCGAGGAACTCAACGTCGCCTTCAACGAGAAGTTCCCCGAGACCCGCATCCTGGCCTGGGGTCCGAACTCCGCGCGCACCTTCACCAGCAACAAGAAGCTCGAAAGCGTCGGCGACTTCGCCGGCCAGAAGTTCCGGATGCCGGCCAACCCAATTCACGTGGGCCTCGCCGAGAACCTCGGCGCCAGCGCTCAGGTGATCCCGCTCGGGGAACTCTTCTCCGCACTGGAGACCGGCGTTGTCGACGGCCAGGACAACGGCATGGTGACCGTGGTCAGTGAAGGCCTGTACGAGGTGCAGAAGTGGGTCTACGAAACCAACCACATCATCGCGACCTTGGAGGTCATTGCCAACGAGTCGTTCATGGCCGGCCTCACCGAAGAACAGCAGACGATCATCGCCGATGCCGCGCAGGCCGCCGCTGTGCAGGCTTGGGACGACTACAGCGCCAGCATCGAGAAGGATCGCAAGTTCCTGATCGACCAAGGCCTCACCGTCACCTCCCCGACCGAGGCTGACCGCCAGGCAATGATCGACAAGACCCAACCGGTCGTCGACAAGCTGCTCGCCGAGAACGCTTGGGCCAAGGAACTCACCGACAAGATCCGTGCGGTCAAGTGAGCCGAACGCAACCAGCGGGTTCTGCGGCCACTCTCGGCCGCAGAACCCCTGCGTTCATCAAGGGGTCAATATGACAAATGCAATGGACAAGCTGTTCCGAGGGATCCAAATCTTGATCGCGATCTTCCTCGGGATCATGATCTTCCTGACCTTCCTCAACGTGATCATGCGCTATGTGTTCAGCTCGGGCTTCGTCTGGTCTGAGGAGATCGCCCGTATCTGCTTCATCTATCTGGTCTACCTGGGCACCATCGACGCCTACCGCGACAACCGTCACCTCGGCGTCGAGATGCTGGTGGCCCGCGTCAAGCCCGGCGCGCAAAGGGTGCTCTACCTGGCCATCCAGGGCATCGTGATCTGGATGATGGCGATCCTCACGATCGGCAGTTTCACCCTCGCCAAACAGGGCCTACACGACAAGTGGGTGGCCACCGGCTACCCGGTCTTCCTGATCGCAGGGATCGGCGTGGTGACCGGCGTATCAATCATCCTCTTGGCCGGATCGAACGTCATCAAGGTCTTCACCACCAAGACCCCCATCCTTGAGCTGATGGCGCCCAAGGATGATCCCGACGCAGAATTCGCAGTGGAGTGAGGTAACCGGGTCATGCTGCTTCTAACCCTCTTCTTGGTCTACCTCATCGGCGCCATCGCGATCGGCGTGCCGATCGCCTTCGCGCTGCTCTTCTGCTCAGTTGCGACTGGTCTGCACATGGGCGGCACCGCCACCAACCCAGCCATCATCTCCGCTCAGCTGATGCGCGGCACCGACTCGGTGACGATGATGGCGCTGCCATTCTTCGTGCTCGCCGGTGAGTTGATGAACCGCGGTGGCCTGACCACCCGTCTGATCAGCTTCGCGAACATCTTCGTCGGACGCGTCCGCGGTGGCCTCGGCTACGTGACGATCTTCGCCTGCCTGATGTTCGCCAGCCTCGTCGGCTCTGCCGTGGCGAGCACCGCCGCGCTGGGCGCCATCCTCATCCCGATGATGGCCAACTCAGGCTATGACCGCGCCAAGTCGGCCGGCCTGGTGGCCAGCGCGAACCTCGTCTCACCGATCATGCCGCCGTCGGTGCCCTTCATCGTCTACGGCGTGGCCGCTGGAGTCTCAATCAAGTCGCTGTTCATGGGCGGTATTGCGCCGGCCATCTACCTGACCGCGGTGATGTGCATCATCTGGTTCATCGTCTCGCGCAAGGACGACATCAGGTCCACAGATCCCAGACCCACGGCTGGCGAGGCCGCCAAGATCTTCGTGGATGGCCTGTGGGCCCTGCTGCTGCCGGTCATCATCTTGGTGGGCCTGCGCAGTGGCATCTTCACCGCGACCGAGGCTGGCGTGGTGGCCGTGGTCTACGCCTTGATCGTGGGCATCTTCGTCTACCGCGAACTCAAGCTGCCGGAGGTTTTCACCGGGTTGGTGTCGGGCGCGAAGATGTCGGCGGTCGTCATGTTCCTGGCCGCCAGCGCACAGGTTGCCGGCTACTTCATGACGATTTCGGGTCTGCCGAAGATCGTCATCGCCCTGTTGGAACCGCTCGTCGAGCGCCCGACACTGCTGATGGTGGTCTTGATGGTCATCGTGCTCATTGTCGGATTGGCCATGGATGTGGTCCCGACGATCCTGATTCTGACCCCGATCCTTGTGCCGGTGCTGGAGGCCGCCAACATCGACCTGGTCTATTTCGGCATCGTCTTCGTGCTGGCCAACGTGCTCGGCCTGACCTCTCCGCCGGTCGGCCCAGTGCTCAACGTAGCCTGCGCCGCCGGCAGGGTGAAGATGGACGACATCATCATGCCGGTGATCCCGTACTGGATCGCCCAGTCCGCCTTGGTGGTGGTGCTGGCCCTGTTCCCACCACTGATCATGGTGCCCTTGGGCTGGCTGGTCTGAACTGGCAGACGGGGCGGGTGGCAGCGGCCAGCCGCCCCGTCTGTTTCTCCTGTGGTCACGAAATCAAGATTGAGAAGGATTATCAGCATGAAGATGGGGATGCGCTGGTTCGGCCAGGCAGACGACACCATTCCGCTCGAGTACATCCGACAGGTGCCCGGCGTCACCCACGTGGTGGGTGCGCTGTTCGACGTCCCGGTCGGCGAGACCTGGCCGCTCGACAAGATCACCGCCCTGCACGACCTGATCACGGCCGCGGGGCTCAACCTCGAGGTGATCGAGAGCGTGAACATTCATGACGACATCAAGATCGGCGGACCGCAACGCGACTGGGCCATCGAGAACTACATCGCCACCATCAAGAACCTCGCCCAGGTGGGCGTGAAGGTGATCTGCTACAACTTCATGCCGGTCTTCGACTGGGTCCGAACCGACCTGCGACATCAACTTCCGGACGGCTCGTACACCATGGCCTACGAGGATGCCTTGGTGCAGGGCACCGCGCAGGAGACGATGGAGCGCATGCAGGCAGCCGCGGGCGGTCACAAGCTGCCGGGCTGGGAGCCGGAACGTCTGTCGCACCTTGCCGAGTTGCTGGACGCCTATGCGCCGCTGGGCACCGATGGCCTGGCCGAGAACTTCAAGTACTTCATCCAGGCGATCATGCCGACCTGTGAGGCCTACGACGTCAAGATGGCGGTGCACCCCGATGACCCGCCCAAGTCGCTGTTCGGGCTGCCCCGCATCGTCAAGGACGCCGATGACATGCGCCGCATCGAGGCCTTCCACGACTCGCCGTACAACGGGTTCACGCTGTGCACCGGCTCGCTGGGCGAGAACCGGCAAAACGACCTGATCGCGATCATCTGCGAGTTCGCCGGACGCGACAAGGTGCCCTTCGCGCAGATCCGCAACATCAAGTTCACCTCCGAGGTCGACTTCCACGAGTCGGCGCATTTGTCGAGCTACGGTTCGCTGGACATGTACGAGGTCATGAAGGCGTTCTACGAGTCCGGTTTCGACGGCTATGCCCGTCCCGACCATGGCCGCGACATCTGGGGCGAGCGCCGCCGTCCGGGTTATGGGCTGCATGACCGGGCCTTGGGCATCGCCTACCTGACCGGGCTCTGGGAGGCCATCAGCAAGGCCAACCCGCGCGGCTGAGCAGATTGCGACCGTTTTGCCCGGGTCCTGGCGGGCAAAACGGTCGCGCTGTTTG
>CALMKG010000306.1 GCA_937867175.1 uncultured Propionibacterium sp.
TATTCGCCGAGCAGCTACAATCGCTCCAACAACCCGGTGTTGCATCGACCGGTTGAATCCGCCCACGGTGCCACCGGTGGACATCCTCTGCGGAGGATTCCCCTGCCAAGACGTTTCGACTGTCGGGAAGATGGCCGGTTTGAAACCCGGCACCCGCTCCGGCCTCTGGGCGCATATGGCGACAGCGATCGACGTGCTGCAACCCGAATGGGTCGTGATCGAGAACGTTCGTGGGCTGCTCTCCGCGCCCGCGATCCGAGCAACCCCTGAAGGAGACGATGATGAGCAACGCAACCCCGCAGACGCAACCCCCGACGATGCAACCCCTCGCAGTGTGGAACCCGGGCCGTGGCATCTGGGAGAAACCGCAACTCGACCTCTTCGGGCAGCAGGAGCAGTTCTGGGAGACCTGGCCGACCTCCGGTATGACGCGCAATGGATCGGTCTACCCGCTTCCCATGCCGGCGCGCCTCACCCCAGATACCGTGTCTTCGTCCTCGCCCACCGCACTATTCCGCACACCCCTGGCATCGGATGCCTCCCGCGGTGGCGAGAGCTTGCAGCAGGTGAAGGCACGGCGGGGCACGATCGCGCTAAGTCATCAGATTATCGATCTCGCCCTCCACGGGCCTGCCAGCTACCCGCGCACCGAGGAACCCGACAGCCTGTGGAACCTGATCAGGCAACTCTTCAACGATGGGGAAAGTACGCTGGCGCCGTAGCACGCTGGGTACAAATTGTCGGCAGGCCTGCCCCAGCACCAGCGCTCCTCACGGGAGGAACCGGCCCACGGCCGGCTCCCGGCTTTGTGGAGTGGCTGATGGGTCTGCCCTCAGGCTGGGTGACCGATCCACACCATGGGCTCACCCCGAACCAACAGTTGGCAGCCCTCGGCAACGGCGTCCTGCCCGCGCAGGGAATCCTCGCCCTACGGGGCCTTTTGCCTCTCGGCGCACTGCGCGAACATGGCTGATCGACAGCGCTCTCTTCCAGTTGCAGAGCAGATCGTCGCGCCCTCGACGCGCCCTCGACGCGCCCTGCCGCGTTACCTTTCGCCCGGAACCAGTGAGTCACGCACTCGTGCGCTAGAATGAAGGCATGCATTTGTACTTCATGTGACGGCTGAGCAGGCCCACCACGCTCGTTGAGTATCTCCGAGTTCGTGGCGGCCGTTCGCTTTGACCCATTTTCTGGGTCGCCGTCATTTTGTGCGCTTTGTGCTTCCGGGCTCTCGGCGCGCTGTTTCGAAGGATTCACATGCTTACCCTCATCAACCGTTATCCAGCGCGCCAGCGCGCGCAACTCATAGCCGCAGGCATCTCTCTGACCCGCGGCACCACGCCCGTGCTCCATGAGGTAGACCTCGCGATCACCCCGTCCTCTCGCGTCGCCATCATTGGCGAGAACGGTCGAGGTAAGTCATCGCTTCTCCACGTGCTCTCCGGAGCGTTGACACCTGACAGCGGCACTGTCCAACTGATCGGAACAGTCGGTATCGCCGAGCAAGAAATGGATGCCGAGGAGAACCGAACCGTAGGACAGGTGGTTGCAGAAGCTATCGCGGCCCCGCTTACAGCTCTCGCCGCGCTGGACGCCGCAGCGTCGGCACTGGAGCGCGGCGAGAGTGACGCGGAAGACAGATACGCGACTGCGCTAGAGGCGGCAGAAGCACTCGATGCCTGGGATGCGGAACGGCGTGTGCAGGTAGCGCTTGAAGCTCTCAGTGCGGAGACAGATCCAACCCGCCAGCTCTCCACACTTTCGGTGGGGCAACGGTATCGCGTACGTCTGGCATGTCTTCTCGGAGCAGACCATGATTTCCTCCTGCTGGATGAGCCCACCAACCACCTCGACCGTGACGGGCTCGAGTTCCTCACATCACAGCTTCGCTCGCGTACTGGCGGGGTCGTCGTCGTCAGTCATGATCGTGCGCTGCTGATCGATATCGCGGAGACGATTGTCGACCTCGACCCCACACCCGACGGACGACCGCGCATCTACGGCAACGGCTACGCCGGGTATCGGGAAGGTCGCGTTGCCGAACGCGAACGCTGGAAGCTGGAGTACGAGCGCCAACAGTCCGAGCATGCACGGTTGCAGGACAGTTTGAGCAGTGCACAGAATCGTCTCGTTTCGGGGTGGCGTCCGGAGAAGGGGACGAACAAGCACGGACGAGCTACCCGCGCCGGGGGCCTGGTCCAGAGCGTGCACCGGCGACAGGAAGCTCTACAAGCGCACGCCATTACAGTTCCAGAGCCACCGCAAGTGTTCCGATTCCCCGAGCTGATGACACGAACCGGCGCCATCTTGCTCAGGGCGGACGGGGTCAGCGTTACCGGGCGACTCTCTCGGCCGGCGACCATTTCACTCGCGCATCGTGAGCGTTTGGTCGTGACCGGACCCAACGGTGCCGGCAAGTCCACCCTCCTGAACGTGCTGAGTGGAGACCTGCTGCCAGATACCGGTGCAGTGCGACGTCCAGAAAGCACTCGTCTGGGCTTCCTCCGTCAAGAGTCCGAGTTGCCTCCCGGTCGCCGAGCGAGCGACGTTTTCTCAACTCACATCGCATCACTCATCAGCGCGGGAGAGCTGTCCGATTCGGAAGCGGTGGGTTTGTCCCAACTGGGTCTTCTGCGACCGCAGGAGACGGGCAAGAAAATCGGCGATCTTTCAATGGGACAGAGACGTCGTCTCGATTTGGCGCTGATACTTGCCCAACGGCCGCACGTGCTCCTCCTCGACGAACCTACAAATCATCTCTCCATTGCGCTGGTCGATGAACTCACCGATGCGTTGGGAGCCACGCAAGCTGCGGTCATTGTGTCAACGCACGACCGACAACTTCTTCGGGATACAGCGGATTGGCCCCACCTCTCCCTCGACGCCACAATCGAGAGCGCGGTGACAGCATGAACGAGTCCACCTCAAACCGGATGCGCGCTCTGCGTCCGTTCAAGTCTCGTGACTACCGGCTTCTGTTCGCGGCAGTCGGTATCGAGGTGTTTGGCACTGGGATGTGGACCATCGTGATGGTCTTCCAGGTGCTTGCGCTCGATGACAGTCCTCTTGCGCTCTCCGCCGTTGCAACGGGGATGAGCTTGGGGTTGTTCCTCTTCTCGATCCTCGGCGGTGTGGTCGCGGATCGGTTCTCCAAGCGAACGATCATCATCACCGTGCAGGGGCTTACCACGGCGATGATGACTGGAGTTGCAGCCCTCTCTCTGACGGGGTCCATCGAGCTGTGGCACGTCGGTGCTGCCTCCTTCGTCATGGGTGCAGGAAGCGCCTTCTTCTACCCCGCCTACAGCGCGTACTTGCCCCAAGTTCTCCCTCCTGAACAATTGCTCGCGGCCAATGGGCTCGAAGGCGCCCTCCGCCCATCCATGGGACAAGGGCTTGGCCCTGCCCTCGGAGGGGTCGTGGTCGGCATGTTCTTCCCAGCGGCTGGGGCGATCATTGTGGCGGTTTCCTACGCCATCGCGTTCGCGATCACACTCTTCCTCAGCCACAAGGACGAACCGATACAGGCTGCTCCGGTAGCGGAGCGGACAAGTGTGTGGAGTGATATCCGCACCGGAGTGAAGTATGTCGCGCGGACACGTTGGCTCTTGTGGACGCTGATTTTCGGATCATCTCTTGCGCTAATCATCCAGGGCCCGATCGAAGTGCTGCTGCCTTTCCTGACCCGCGAGCGTTTCGAGGAGCCCGAAGCCACCTTCGGCTTCCTCCTAGCCGCATACGGCATCGGCGGAGCCGCCGGTTCACTGGTCGTGTCGTCCTTGAAGCTTCCCCGCCGATATCTGACGTTCATGATCCTCTGTTGGGGAGGAGGGACGCTTCCGCTCGTGGTGATTGGCGCCGCCAACAACCTCGTCGTGATGCTCGCCGCACTGTTCATCGTCGGTGCAACCACCGGGGCCGGTGTGGTCATTTGGGGAACTCTGCTGCAACGGCTCGTCCCACTGGAAATGATTGGCAGAGTCGCAAGTCTCGACTTCTTTGTCTCGATCGCGTTCATGCCTGTATCCATCGCCATCGCAGGCCCACTCTCACTGCTGGCACCCATCCCGACTATCTTCATGATCGCTGGAATCGTCCCACCAGTGTTGGCTGTCGTCGCCTTGCGGGCGGGGCGAATGCTCGAAGTCGAAAGGACACATCACCTAGACGCTCATTGAGACTCAGTTCCTTGTCTTCGGCATCAGCGCCACCGTTTGGCTTCGAGGAGATGAAACCTCGAAGTCAAACGATGGGCTCTGCCCGCACATCCGACAAAGACGCGTACTCACCGCTGGCCGCACGAACTCAGTCTCACCACTCCCCACTTGATCCTGTCGCGTTCGACTGTGTGAAGATCATTGTGGTGAGAGCAGGTAGCGCCCGACTCTTCAGTGAGTTTGGGCGTCGCCACATCAACGTCGGTGATGTGGTCGTGCTCGCGGCGAACACGCTGTGCGGCGCTGAGCCCGAGGGCTGGATCACGACGACGACGTTGTATCTGGATCGCGACTATGTGATCGACCAGGTGTACTGGCAACACGCTGCACGGTTCCACACTCGCCATGACGCCAGCGACTTCGTGGATGCTTACTACGCGGAACCTGCAAAGATCGTGCGTCTTGGCGAGGAGCGTGCTGGTCTACTTACGCCTTGGCTTGACGAACTCGCAGCGCTGAGCGTCGACGGCCTGACACCTGAGCGCTTCTATCGCGCACAAGCCTGTCTGTTTGCCGTCCTTGATGTCGTCGTGCCGATGCTGACGACATCGGACGAACGCATGACCTCAACTCAACGGATCGCCGAAGTACCGTCTGCACCTCGCCGCCGCCAGTTCCGCGCTTCACGCATCGAAGCGCGGGATTCCGCCGAACGACTTCGTGAACAGCTTGATCGACGATGGACTCTGGCGGACTTAGCGCAGGCCGCGCACCTGTCCTCCTCACAGCTCCGGCGGATATTCGTTGAAGCATTCGGGAAGTCTCCAATCGCATATCTAACGATGCTCCGAGTGCAGCGAATGGTCGAACTCTTGCGAACCACCGACGCTCCGATTGCGGTCATCGCTGCAGAAGTCGGCTGGGGCGATCCTGATTTCGCTGGACGCCAGTTTCGTCGTAATGTCGGTGTCTCTCCGAGTGAGTATCGAAGGATCAGCCTCAGTACCGCAAGGGATCGCGCCCCGGAGTAAGTGCGCGAGATTCCGGGCGAAATGACCATGATCCGATGCTTGGATCACCCGGCTCCCGACATGTGAGGTAGAGCTGGGCTGACCACGTCGGGTTCAGTGATGCACCTGATGGTCGCTCACAATCTGTCCGTCGTCCGTCTCGATTGTCTTCTCTGAGTTCCTTCGCGCACCTTCTGGTCGCAGGGTAACCCGCCGTGTGTGGAGCCTTGCGGAAGGAGGACGACGATGGCAACAGCCGAGGAAGCACGAGCAGGACGGGATGCGAAGCTCGATGCGCTGCATGAACAGCTCACCGGCGCGGTGGAGTCATTGGTGTCGGGTGAGGACTGGAAGCAGGCGCTCACGTTCGCGGCCAGGTTTCGTGCCCGTTCGTTCAACAACACGCTGTTGATCTTCGTGCAGCATCAGGCGGCGTTTGAGGCGGGCCGGGTGTCGGAGCCGGTGCCGTCGTATGTGGCGGGATTCAAACAGTGGCAGCGACTCGGCAGGCAGGTCGAGAAAGGCCAGTCGGGGTACATGATCCTCGCCCCCGTCACCGGCCGATTCGCGTCCGCGACGCCGAAGGTCGCGGAATCGTGGCGCAGGATGTCGCGGTTTGAGAAGCCGAAGCCCGGTGAGGCGGTGCGCTCCCGCATGGTCGGTGTCCGCCCCGCCTACGTGTGGGATGTCTCGCAGACCGCAGGCGATCCGATCCCTACACCGCCGTCACCACGGCTGCTGGAAGGTGAAGCACCCGATGATCTTTGGGAGGGCGTCGCCGCTCAGGTTGAGGCGCAAGGGTTCACCGTGATGCGGGTGCCGCACGAGGGCATGATCCACGGCGCCAATGGCCTCACTGATTTCGGTGCGAAGACGGTGGCGGTGCGGGAGAACATGCCCGACGCCGCCCAGGTGAAGACTCTCGTACACGAACTCGCCCACGTCCTCCTGCACGGCCCTGACAATCCCGACGCGACGGGGCATCGCGGAATCGGTGAGGTGGAGGCGGATTCGGTCGCGTTGATGGTGGCTGCGGCGCATGGCATGGATACCAGTGATTACACGGTGCCGTATGTGTCGGGGTGGGCGGCGACGGTGCCGGAGAAGTCCCCGGTCGAAGTCGTCCAAGCCACCGGCGAACGAGTCCGCAAGACCGCCGCCGGGATTCTCGATCAGCTTCCGACGGTGCAGATCAGCAACGGTGATCCTCCCGGCCTCACCCGCGACCCCGCCGCGAAGAAGCAGACCGAACCGATGGCCGAGGCTGCTGCTGATCCGTTGACCGAGGAGCCCCGTCGTCCGGTCGCATCCTCCGCGAGGAGCTTCTGATGGGCGCCATCGACGTGTTCTCCGAGATCAGCCGACTGTCGCTCCCGGAGGCTGCGGCAAGGTTCGTATCTGCCGGGGTGCCGGTGTTTCCGTGTGTGCCGGGTGAGAAGCGTCCGCTGGTGCGCCGCGGCTTCCACGACGCAACCGAGGACCCCGATCAGGTTGATGCTTGGTGGTTGAGGTGGCCGCAAGCGAACATTGGCATCCCCACCGGCGCCCTCTCCGGTGTGGATGTTGTCGATGTTGACGTACACTCCACCGGCACCGGATTCCCGGCGTTCCGTGCTGCACACAGTGAAGGCCTTGCCGCCGGGTGGGCGGCGCTCGTGCGCACCCCTTCCGGCGGACTCCATGCGTACTATCCGGTAGCCCCGGACCGGTCGCAGTCGTCGTGGCAGGCAGCGAACGCGCATGTCGATTTCCGTGGTGACGGCGGCTACATCATCGCCCCGCCCTCTCGCGTGCTTCGACCTGGCGGGGTGCGGGCCCCGTATCGGCTGATCGTCGCCGGTAACAACCCGGCCCCGGTGGATGCGGCACGTTTGCGCGACTCCCTTGGCCCCCGCACCCCGATCCCGCTCGACCGCACCCGTGTAGCACGGGCTGAGCGGCGGGGGTCAGATGCGCAGGTGCTCGCCGGCTGGGTTGCGGGGCGTGGTGAGGGCGAGCGGAACCGGGGCCTGTTCTGGGCCGCGTGCCGTCTCGCGGAAGCCGACACCCCGCCCGACGCGACGTTTGAAGCCCTCGGCCCCGCGGCAGAGCACGCGGGCCTGGGAAGGCGGGAGATTATGGCGACGATCCGCTCCGCTTACCGCACCACCCACCCCGCGCCCCGAGTTGTCGAATCCGTGGCGAATGAGCGGCGTCTCGTGCGCGAATCACCAGGGAGGGCACTCTCGTGAACCCAATCGAGACGGCGCAGCCGAGGGGTCGCCGGTTGGCAGCCGTGACCGCGATCACGGGCACTGTGTTCATCGCGGCCGGTGCGTTCTGGTTGTCGTTCACGGCGCTTGCCGATCTGGCGCGTCGGTCTGGGATCGATGCGGGGCAGGCATGGGCGTGGCCGTTGATCGTGGACGGCATCATCGTCGTCGCGACCGTCGCTGTCGTCGCCCTCGCTGGGCAACAACGTCCGACTTGGTATCCCTGGACGTTGCTTGCTGCGGGGGCTGTGGTGTCGGTGACGGCGAACGCGATCCACGCGATCATCGCCGCAGACACCGACGTTCCCAGCGTGCTTGCCGCATCGGTCGCGGCGATCCCGCCGCTCGTGCTGCTCGCAATCACACACCTCACCGTCATCCTCACCCGACCCGTCACGCCCGACGAGAAGCAAGCGATGGAACCTGTTGTCACGTCGGCTGAGCGCAGGTCTGAGGTGACGGTGATCGAGCCGACTCAGCCGCTTCGTCCGGCCATCGAGGAGAGTGCCCCGCCCGCAGTGGAGGCGGCACCAGCGCCGCAGCTGTCGGATGCGTTGGTGTCGGTGAGTGAGCGACGGGCGGAGGCCGCGCAACTGCGTGAGCTGGAGGGGTGGTCGAACAAGCAGATTGCCCGGCACTTGGGCGTGCATCCGTCGACCGTGGGCCGCTGGTTCGGCACAGACACGAAGGAGGAAACACCATGAACGACTACCCGCAGCCAGAACGCGGCGACCCACCCGACCCCCGCCCAGAACCACCACCTTCAGAAGGCACGGGCGAGCGGTCAGCGTTCGCAGTGCACCGCGACCCCTCACTCACCGCCACCACTGCTGCTGCTGATCCTGCGTCGCGGGTGGGGCGTGGAATCGCATGGGTACGGCCGACTGATCTGATCGCGTCGAGCACCGCCCGAATCGCCGGCCGTGGCATCAACTTCCAGGCCGAGCTCGCGCATCGGGCCCACCGGACGCTAGGGCAGGCCTACCGTGCGACCCGCAATGAGGTCCGTGGCATCCGAGATCGCCGCGCCGAACGAACAGCGCCCGAAGAGCCGTCGGGGTTCGATGTGTTCGAGCCGCAGGACCGTCAACGCTCGTCGTCGTGGGTGCGGCCGTCTGGGATCGGGCGGGGGTGAGGGCCCGTGTTCCGGGAAGCGCCGGGCCAGGCTGACGGGGATGAGGTGCGCACCTTCCTGTCAGGAGGTGCCACCATGCCACAACACCACAATCACCGACCACGCGATCGGCGGCGAGGTTTCGAGAGCTCTGAACGACTCCGAGAACTCCTCACCCGCCTGAACGATGAGGGGCCAGGCGCTTGGCGCAGCGACCCGGAAGCCGCGGCGCTCATGCAGCACGCCGCCCAGAGATACGCAGCCCTCGCACGCAAGCACGGCCTCGATCCGTGGGAGGCGGCGACTGCGGCGTTTGAGGCGATGCGCACCGCAGCCGTCCGCCGGGCAGATGACCCTTGGGCTGTCATTACCCGCGCGGTGCAGATCACCTGCATCGCAGAGAATCGCGCGAACGGGCTGCTGTGCTCAGTGCATCAGGCACGCCGCCCCAGGTACTCGAGTTTCCACGACGCTGAACGGTTCTCTGACCGGGAGAACCCGCTCACTGATTACCACCCGGCATTCCGCGCCGACCCCTTCACCCACGATGAGGACGATAGCGGCGGCGCGAGCAAATCGTCGGGGTCGACCGGGGTTGAATCGGCGGTCGAGGACACGATCGCCCTTCTGTGCTGGAACGGGTGGGAACCAGAACTCGCCCGCGCAAGCATCGAGTGCATCACCGCCCGCCTCGCCGAATCCGTCTCCCGCGCAGGCGCCTACGAGTCGTTGCGGAGGGATCGTCACGCCCGCGCCCTCCTCGACATCCCCGCACCGTCTTGGTATCGGCTACTGCGCATCATTCTCGGTTCCCCCGACACGCACCTTTCGGGTACGAATGCGGGCCGCGGGGTGCTGCTGCGGCTCCTGATCGGTGACTCCCTCCGCCACCTCATCGCAGACAGTGAGTTGGAGACGGCGATCAAAGTTGCCGCTCCCGGCAGGATGCGAGGCCGGCCATGAGCGAGCCGGGGCATATCGAGTTGGAGCGGGCGGTCGATTCGATCTGGGCCGGCCGCCGACACCGGGAAGACTATGGCGATCTCGACTCGCTCGTGGCGTCGATCATGCGTGATGGGTTGTTGCAGCCGATCACGATCACCCCGGACGGGATGCTGATCTGCGGCGCCCGTCGCCTCGCCGCGATCCGCACGCTGGGGTGGAAGACCGTGAACGTGTGGGTGCGCTCCGGTATCTCCACCATCCTCGGGCAGCTCCTCGCCGAGCAGGACGACAACCTGCTCCACAAGCCCCTCACCCGCACCGAGGAAGCCACCTTGTACGCCGAGCTGAAGGCGCTCATGGTCGAGGATGCGGCGGGCCGTCAGGAAGCGTCACGGTTCACCTCAAAACAAGAAAACCCCAGGTCACACGGTGCCGCCACCGTGGCGGCACCGCAAAAGGGCGAAACCCGGCAGCAAGCCGCCCTCATGGTCACCGGCCGCAACTCCTACACCTCGCTGGAACGCATCAACGAGTTGCAGCAGATCGCCGCTGACCTCGCACAGCCCGAAGAGGTCCGGGAACGGGCGCGGGACGAGCTTGACCGGATTGATGCGGGCGAGTCGATCACCGGGGCACAGCATCGCATCCGCGCCGCGCAAGCCCTCGCCGAACTCGACATCCTCGCCACCGACCCCGCACAACCCGCAGGTATCCGAGACGCTGCCGCAGCAGGTGCTGCGCGCCTGCGGGAGCTTGAAGACACCGCACGGCCTGCGGATTTGCAGCGGTTGGCGGAGATCGCGGTCGAGCGCGCGAGGACTGCAACGAAGAAGCGCCCCAACCAGCTCGCATCCGCCCGGCTCCACGCTGTCGAGGAGCCGGTGCGGGAGTTTCTGCCGGTGCGGTCGTTCGTCTACCTCTGGGATGAACTCTCCACCTGGGCCGAACGCTACGACCCCGACACCATCGGCCCAGCGCTCTCGAACGAGCAATGGGTCATGTTCGAGCACGCCGTCACTGCAACGATCGCGTTCCTTGATGCCGCCCGTAAGGCACGCGACGCGCACCGCAACACCGCCTGACCCTTCCTTCTGCCGTTCCTCTCTGGGGGTGCGTGGGGTGCACCTGTCTGGTGATCCGCACATTGCCGGGAAGGACACCAGGATGGACCCCACCGCTCGCCGCCACCGCACCACGCTCATCGCCGTCATCGCAGGCGGGCTCATCCTGCTCACCCTCCTCGGCGTCGGCGTGTACGGCCTCATCCGCGGACCCCAGACCGCCGAGGCTGTGGACCTAGTCGCGACGGATATCCCAGCGGCGACGCGCCCGGCAGACACATGGCCTTCGGGGGCTGAGCCGGTAGTCACGATTGGCGAACCAGAGGAGTTCGCGGTCGCGGTGGCGGAGGCGCTGTTCACCTGGGATACCACCAGAGGATACGGACCCGCGGACTATGCGCAGATGCTCGCTGATGTCACGGCCGCCGAGGAAGCCGACGCCGCAGCCTCCGATGTCCGCGCCTACCTGCCCTCAGCGGAGGCGTGGGCGAAGTTGCGTAGGCATCAGACGAGGCAGTGGCTCACCATCGACACGATCGAGATCCCGGCCGTGTGGGAGGACGCGGTGGCGCAGGCGGCGCCGGGGCAACTGCCGGACGGCGCGGTCGCGTACACGGTCACCGGCACCCGTCACCGCACCGGCTACTGGGGCACCGACCCTGTCACCACGACGCATGAGGTGGCGTTCACCGTGTTCCTCACCTGCACACCCGAACGAGACCCGGCACCGTCTGCCGATCCGCTCACCGAGACCTGCGCGCTCTTGCGACTGTCACAGTTCGACAACCCGCTGCGATAACCCGATCATGCTCAAGAAACTCCTCGCCTCTCTTGCCGTCGCTGCGGTGTGTTTCGGCCCCGCCACAGTGCTCCTGTCCGTTGCTGTTCTCGCGAATCCTGCGGTCGCCGCGTGCGCGCCGGGATCGTTGATCGTGGGGCCGATCCCTGACTCGCTCACCGCGACGACGAAGAACGGTGAGACGGTGACGTTGAACCGTCAGCAGCTCACCCATGCGGCGACGATCATCACTGTTGGTGGGCAGACCGATGGAGTGGGGCGTCCGGGGGTGGTGATCGCGTTGATGGCGGCACTCACGGAGTCGCATCTGCGGATGCTCGCGAACACCGGTACCTACCCCGAGTCCGCGAACTACCCCAACGACGGGGACGCGTCCGACCACGACTCTCTCGGCCTGTTCCAGATGCGCCCACAAGCCGGCTGGGGCACCGTGCCTGAGCTCATGGACCCGAACTACCAGGCCCGTGCGTTCTACGGCGGACCCACCGGACCCAACTACCCCTCACCGCGAGGATTGCTGGACATTCCGGGGTGGCAGCAGCTCGACCCCGGCGAAGCAGCACAGGCCGTCGAGGTGTCGGCGTACCCGGACAGGTATCAGAACTATCAGCCCGTCGCCGAAGCGATCCTCACCACCCTCACCAAGCCCGCACCGTCAACCGGCGGCGGTGGAAGTGGCGAGGTCTTGGTGCCGGAGACCACACGGGTCGTGTTCCCGTTGCCGGAGGGCACCTGGGTGCGGACGAGTCCGTTCGGGTGGCGCACCGACCCGATCACCTTCGAGCAGGCATTCCACTCCGGCAGCGACTTCGCCGCCGCAGACGGCACCCCGATCTACGCCGTCGCCGACGGTATCGTCACCCACGCCGGATACACCGGCTCCTGGGGTGGGCTCATCATCGTCGAGCACACCGTCGGCGGGGAACGCATCGCGTCGTACTACGCGCACATGTGGGAGTACGGCATCCACGTCACCGAAGGGATGACCGTCACCGCCGGGCAACACATCGGCGATGTCGGCTCCTCAGGGAAATCCACCGGACCCCACCTCCACCTCGAAATTCGCCCCGGCGGCACCGGGCAGCCCGCGATCGACGCCGACCAATGGCTCACCGACCAAGGCGCGGAAGGCATCACCGGCGGCACTACCTCTCGCGCGTCCTGCACCCTGAGTGGGGGTGGGCGCTGATGGTGTTCCCCGACTTCGGTGGCGTCGGAGCCGCCGACGACCTCCGCAGTATCGTCGGGGCGTTGCTGATGTTCGTCCTCATCATCGCCGTACTCATGCTGATCGTCTCCGCGATCATCTGGGCCATCGCATCCTCCACCGGCAACGCCCACACCGCCACCAAAGCCAGGATCGGCGTTTGGGTAGCCCTTTGCGCCGCCGCTCTCGTTGGTGCCGGGGTCGCGTGGGTGAACTTCCTCCTCGGTGTCGGCGAACAGTTGTAGCCGCAGGAAACTATGACGTCTAGAACGGGAGGTCCGCTGAGGATGTTTCGGGAGATGTTGTCGATGGCTCTGGTTCGGTGTCCTCTTGCCACTCTGTCTTGATCGCGATGATGAGTTCCCGGTCAGAGCCCAGCTTTTCCATCGCTTTCTTGAATGCCTTGGAACGCGTGCTTGCAGTTCCAATGAATCCGCGCGAGACGAGTTGCGTAAAGACTCGCCGCCCCAGATACTTCGCGTTCTTGTAAGTGACTCGGAAACCGTCTCGCGGCCCGACTTTGAATGTCGAATCAGTCATGGCGAGCCGCAGCCAGTCAGCCGAGACATACATGCCTTTGAGTGTCTGTCCGTCGAGTTTTCGTCCAGCGTCTCCGCGCACGAACTTGAACCAGAACGGGGTATCGAAGGCTCGCCAGTCCGCGGCCGTCTTCGGCAGTTCGCGGCCTTTCGGCATGAGGTCGAGCTGCTTCTCAATCTCCTTCCTGCGCCGATAGACCCACTCGTAGGTGCCGTGTCCATCGCCGCTGTCGGCTCGTTCGAGTCGCTTGTACTGGACGAAGGTGAAGGCATCGTGAAGCTGGTCCCAGTAGAGGAGGTCGACGCCAAGCTCTTCTTCGATGGGCTTCTTGTTCACTGACATGACCAGGAGCTTCCGTTGGCCGTTTCGATCTTCGAAAACGACGAGGCTTGCCGCGCGCTGGTCGGCGATGAGTTTGCCGTCAAATCGTTGAAGATCGAGTGGCAGTAGTTCCTCTTCCATGTCTCGCTCATAGCCGGCGTTCAGTACCGTGTCGAGAAGCGTCTCTTTCTCCTCGACGCTGGGCGGCTCGCCAAAGGCATCTGCGGGCAACGGAACCTCCGCAATCTGTGATGCGAGCAGGACCGCATCTCGCGCTTCGACTCTCGACTGTTGCACTTCATCGTCGAACGTGCGCGGTTCTCTGAACACGGAGTCCAGCCAGGGGCCGACTGTCGGGTCGACTTTTCGGAGATGGTTCAACAGGGCCGTCGCTGTAGGACCGTCGAGTCGGCGCGAATAGAAGTGTTGCGGCATTGCTGGCATTGAAACTACTTGTTCTCGCAACTGCTCAAGTTCGAGTGGTGCGAGCAGTCGGAGGATTGGTGACAAGGTCGCACGCAGCGTGCCACTCGCAATGCCTGCGACACCGCGCGTGACTGCTAACCCGATCAGGTAGTCCCCGGTGCCGAGTTCTTCATCTCCTTCGCGGACGATAGCGCAGAGGGAGCCGACGGTCGGAGTGGATTCCTTATCGAACGCTTCGCTGATCTTCTCAACGCTCTGGTAACTGATTCGGTTCGCGCCTTTCGCGTGCACGACGTACATCACCAGAGGCCTCGTTGTCTCGGCATTTCCCGTCATCTCCTCATTTTAGGAGAGCTCCTAGATTCGCCGTGGGCAAGTGGGTGCACCTGGCTGGCAAGCCCGCCATCCCTGGCGTTTGTGAGCTGAAGGAGCACCCCTGTGATTGATATTGATCCGAACGGTACCGGGCTTCCCGGTATCGAGCAGTTGCGCATCATCGTCGGCGCGGTGATGACCGTCGGCCTGATCCTCTCCGTCCTCGCCCTGATCGTCTCCGCGATCGTGTGGGGCTTCGGCGCGAACTCCTCGAATCCGCATCTCGCGTCGCGTGGGAAAGTCGGGGTGCTCGTCTCCTGTGGGGCGGCGATCATCTGCGGCGCATCTGTGACGCTCATCAACTTCTTCTGGGGCGTCGGCCAAGCCGTCTAACCCCAAAATTCGCGCGGGAAGGAGTGAGCGATGAGTGTGTGTGATGTGCCGGTGATCTCGGCCGTGTGCGACACCGTCGGCCAAGGAGCCGCCACGTTGATCGCTGCCCCGTTCGACTGGCTCGCCCAAGCCATGGGAGGCGCCGCAGCCTGGCTCTTCGAAGCCGTCTGGGCGGTGTTCGACACCACCACCCTCGTCGACGTATCTGACCCCGGCTATATCGGGGTCTACAACATCTTGTTCGGGGTGGCGGTGTTCGTGGTGCTGATCTTCTTCTGCCTGCAACTGATCACCGG
>CALMKG010000307.1 GCA_937867175.1 uncultured Propionibacterium sp.
CGCTCAGGACCGTCACCAACGCCACGAGCGCGATTCGGCGGGCGCCGGGCGCGGGGCGCGGGTTGGGCTCGGTCACACGTCCACCCTAGGGCGCGCACGGGAGGGCGCCCATCAGCCGAAAGGATGACCGCGGACCATCCCATCGGCGCCGAGGACGATCCCGATGCCCGATGCCGGGCGGGAGGGCCGGCGTCGCACGATGTGGTCATGTCGCAGATCGCACACCCGACCCTTGTCGCCCCGAACCGCGTCGCCTCGCACACCGAGATGGCGGCAGGGGCGCACGACGCCCCCGTCCCGTACCACCGGATTGCCCGGGTCCTGCCTGATCACCGTTGGTGGCGCCCCTTCGCCGTCCTGGTGATGGCGGTCCTCGCCTACGCCGGGATGATGCTCCCCATCCTCCTGGGGTTGGTCATCGCCATTCTCGTGGATCCGGGCGTGGGAGATGCGGTGGACCGTGTCCTGGGAGGAACGGACATGCACGATCCCGCCACGTTCCTCGTGGCACTGGGTTCGATCGCCCTGCTCTACCCCGCCGTCGCGTTCGGAGTACGGGTGGGCGGTCGCCGGAGTGCCGGCACCCTGTCCTCCACGGCCGGAGGTCTTCGCTGGCTGCTCCTCGGCCGGTCGGTGGGGGTGGCCCTGGCGGTCATGGTGACCCTGCACGCGGGCTGGGTCGCGTGGGACCTGGTGGTCCACGGTGTTGCCCCCACGCTCACCTGGGACCACCGCAGCGGGGCACTCCTTGCGGGCGCACTCCTGCTGATGCCCTTCCAGGCGGCCGCCGAGGAGTACGCCTTCCGTGGCCTCCCCCAGCAACTGCTCGGGTCCTGGCTGCGCAACCCGTGGTGGGGCATCCTCCTGCCGATCCCGCTGTTCACCCTCGGCCACGTCTACGACTGGCGCGGCCTGATCGACGTGGCACTCTTCGCGCTGGCAGCCGGAATCCTCACATGGCGGACAGGGGGCCTCGAAGCCGCGATCGGACTGCACGTGGTGAACAACTCCCTGATCGCTGTACTGGGATCGGTCGGCGCAGTGGACCTCAATGCCACCACCTTCACCGCCCCCGAACTCCTCACCTCCGTGGCAGCCACCGGCCTGTACACCCTCCTCATCCTCCGCCACCCCACCCCCGTGACCGGGTTGCAGGCTGACGTGGAGCGGCCTGCACACACCGACCGTGGACTCATGCGCTCTGCGAGAGTAAAACATACTTGACAGTAAAACGTGTTTTACATACGGTGAGGTTCGGGCGCTGAGAGGGGGCCCACCGACCGTGAGGAGTCAAGATGGAGAGCGGGACCACTCGCAGCGCGTGGGGAGCAACGAAGGCGGGGCGGCGTGGGCTGGGGCTCTGGGGGCCAGCCGTGGCGATCGGGGTGGTGGCGGCGGGGGTGGTGGCGGGGTTGACGTTCGCGTTCAGCCCGTCGGAAACCCCTGGCCTGCTCGCGGTGGTGACCGGGGTGACCGCCCTGCCGGTGGGGGTGGCGCTGGGCTGGGCGATCCAGGTGGACCGGACCAGCATGACCGGAGCGGTGGAGCGGCCGGAGGAGTCGGTGGAGTCCCGGTGGTTGGAGCAGGCTGCATTCGGGGCACTGTTCGACGGGTTCGCGATGATCGGGCTGGGTGCCGGAGCGATCGCGATCACTGGGGTGGAGGTGGCCGCCGACGTCGTCCTCGTCGTCCTGTGGGTGTTGTTGAGCGTGGACTTCGGCGTGCGGTACCTGGTGGTGCGGCGGACGGCCTGACGGGTGAATAACTCTCTTGCGGAGCGCCGCACCCAGCGGGGCTGGTCCCAGGCGCGGCTCGCCGAGATCCTCGGAGTCTCCCGCCAAACGATCATCTCCATCGAGAAGGGCCGCTTCGACCCCGCCCTGCCCCTCGCGTTCCGACTCGCTCACACGTTCGACTGCTCCATCGAAGACCTCTTCACCCCCGAGGACTGGCACCCCCGGGACTGAACCCAGAGAGACCGGCTTCCGGACGGAGAGCCTGGCGACGTGTTGCGGAAAACCCAAGGAGGACCCGACGCACCAGTGCCCCTCGCCGCAAGTTGGGGTGGGGTGCGCCCAGCAGCGCCCTTGTGCAACACCTACGAGGTGGTGCCGGTGCCGACGAAGTCCAGCTCGACCATGGCCATCAGTAGCCCGAGTCGACGTCGGGGTCGGTCTAGGCGACTCCGGTGCCAATGAGCGGTGTCGGTCAAGCCGCCGACCGACGCTTGCGATACCCCATTGTAAACATCACATGGTCCTGGTCCACGGCCTTTCTGTCTTGCCAAGATGGCAAGTCACGGCGTAACTTGCCATCATGGCAAATCATGAGTTCCGTTCCGATGGCGTCGGCGGCCCCGGGGACAAGGGCAACGCCGACGACGCCCGGGGTGCGCTGCAGGATCTGGAGAGCGTCCGGGCCCGGTTCGGGCACCGCCTGGCCACGCCGTGGTGGTACAAGGCGGCCTCTGCCCTGATCATCGCCGCCCTCTTCATCGGCGCCGTAATGCCCTACGAGAGCATCTCCTTCGGCTCCAGCAGCACCGGAGCCTCCCTTCTCGTGCTGGCGGTGATCTTGGGGCCGCCATTCCTCCGTGACCTCCTCAAGCGCAGCACGGGCGCCTCCTTCGACCGGTACAGGAACGGCTGGACGGTTCCCTCGTTCGCACTGATCGGCCTGCTGGTCGCCTGCGTATCCCTGCAAACCTTCGCCGAGGTCGACCTGGCGCCACTCGTCGGTGCGGTCGTCGGCTTCGTCTTCACCTACTTCTACGAGCAGTGGATCGATCAGCGCCTTGCCCATGGGGAGTTCCCCGCCGCGGGGAGGAGAGCCCCGGCGTGAGCGTCGCTCCCAAGTTCGATGAAGTCATCCATGCCCGGAACAGGCTGCACATCTGTGCGCTGCTGGCGGAGGCGGACTGCGTCGACTTTGCCACCGTACAGCAGACACTGGGTGTCAGCGACTACGTCATCAGCAAACACCTCAAGGTCCTTGTGGATGCCGACTATGTCCGTACCCACAAGGAGAAGCAGCACGGACGGGCGCGGACTTGGCTGAGCCTGACCGACACCGGGCGGGCGGCACTTCACGCACACCTCGCCGAGTTGCGCCGGATCACCAGACTCGGAGCCTGAGAAGCAAGGAACCAACGCCGCCCCCTCGCACGGCCCCGGCTCTGCTGCCGTGAAGGGCGCGCCGGGAGCAGCCCGTCCGACCCCTACGCCTGCGCATGGCATGGCATGGCATGGCATGGCATGGTCGTACCTCCACCACAACCAAGGCAGGTGACGCACTTCTGCAGCGCGCCGACAGGCGCACGCCGTGGCCGCGCGGAGGGCCCTACCGTCCCGTCATCAACTCAAGACGTTCGCCGTAAGAAGGAGGACATGGATGGCGACGGTGGGCGCGATCCAGCGGAAAGGGACCACCTTGTCCTGATCCCCACCCTGGTGAACAGTCTCTGCCAGGCGACCAGATTCCGGGGAGGGGGGTCGTTCAGGGCTCTACCACGAGGAGGTCGCCGACCTCGCACTCGAGGGCCCGGCAGATCGCGCGGAGGGTGGAGAAGCGGATCGCGCGGGCCCGGTCGTTCTTCAGGATGGACAGGTTCACCACGCTCACGCCCACGAGTTCGCTCAACCGGGTGAGGGTGAGGCCGCGTGCGGCCAGGAGGTCGTCGAGGCGGCAGTGAATCCCGGTGTCCTCCTCGACCTCGGCGGGGGCCATCAGACGAGCCCGGCGGTTTCGCGCTGGAGGCGCTCGCCGTGGCGGAAGGCGGCGGCCACCGCGGCGAGGGCCATGCCGGTGAAGATCGGCCAGAACTCGATGGTGAGGCCGAGGCGAGGTTGCGGCAGCAGCACCGAGGGGTCCTCGAGGCCGAGGTCCGCGGGCCAGGACCAGCCCCCCGCCTCGAGCACCTGCCGCGCCGCCATGAACTCGCCGACCCCGAACAGGACCTGCCACAGCAACCCGCCGGCGATGAGTGCCGCCGCCGTCAGGCTGATCGCGCGGCTCATCGCGGGCTGGAACGGCTCGCCGGAGAGGAGCCGCGTCGCCAGGAGGTGGACCGCGGCGGTGACGGCGAGTTGGGTGAGGCCCTGGACGAGGACACCGGCGGCAAGCAGGGTTCGCACGTTCATGCCGAGGCCCTCCACGGAGGCCTCCGCCTGGAGGAAGCCCCCGCCCACCAGGGTGGCGCCACTCGCGGGGGTCCACTCGACGCCGTCGGGCAGCACGGGCCAGAACTCCTGGGTGGGAAGGGTGACCTGCACGATGTCGCTCGTGAGGTTCCCGATCACCCCGAACGCCGTGACCAGCACCACGATGGTTCCGTAGATGATCGCGCCGATCCGGAGCACGCGCAGGATGCCCGAGGTGTCCTCGTCCGCTGCGCGGCGCCGTCCGACGATCGCGATGGCGATTCCGATCGCCACCAGTGCCACGAGGGCGAAGCCGCTTGCGAATGTGGCCATGACTTGCTCCTAACGATTATCGATAATAACGACAATCGTTACGGTAGCGGTCGGCGGGCGGTGGCGCAAGGGCATCACGAGATCTTCCGCCCGCCCCATGCGCCAGGCTGAGCCGGAGTCGCCTCGCTGGTGACGACGAGACGACCAACGCGGTGGCCCGTTCCGATGCGGAGCACGGCACCGTTCTCTCCGGTGCAGCGCCGGACAAAGCCCGCAGCGGCAATTCCAGCGCCACGCCCCACTGTTGCAGAAGCTCGGGGGTACAACACCTACAAGCTGGGGTCGTGGGCAGTGGTCCGACAGGCGGTGCCTGGCCGATGCAGGCCGGGAGTTCGCCCGACGGCAGGAGCTCGAGGATTGAGGCGTGTCGCTCGCCGGCGAAGTGGCACTCGTGTGCGTGTTGTCCCTGGACCAGGTTTGCCAAAGTCCTCGACCTCCTGCTGGAATCGGCAACGTGCCCACTCTGGAGTGAATGGTTGAGAGTCTGGGCCCGGAACTGAGCGTCCCCTACTCTTGAAACATGACTGGGGCCACGTCGGAGAGCATCGCATTGCGTGCGGCCGTTGCCGCGCAGCGCGGCGCCTTGGACGCGATCCTCGCCCGTTACGGGGCGGTCAATCCGCGCCTGTTCGGTTCCGTTGCCCGAGGTGACGCGACCAGCAGCAGCGACCTGGACCTGCTTGTGGACCTGCTACCCGCGCGAGGGAACGAATTGCTGCGAGTGGCGGGCATCGCTGAGGAGTTGGGCGAGGTCCTCGGCATGCGTGTCGACGTCGTCAGTACCACCCTGCTCCGCGGCGACGTTTCCGCCAGCGCTCTGAGTGACGCGGTGGCAGTGTGACTCGTCCCGATCAGGAGCGCTTCTCCGACATCATCAGCGCGATCGAGCGCTGCCAAAGCTATGCGCCGCACCTGCAATCAGGAGAGTTCGCCGCCATGGCCTACGACGCCGTGCTGCGCAACCTGGCCGTCATCGGTGAAGCGGTGCGCGCACTCCCCGCCGAGACACGTGACCAGATCCCGGACGTGCCTTGGGCGGCGATTGCCGGCCTTCGCAACGTGGTTGTGCACGAGTACTTCCGAGTCGATCGCGATCTGATCCTCGACATCGTCGACAATCAGCTCGGCCCGTTGGCGGAGCGTCTCCGCGACCTCTGACCACACCTGACGCCGGTAGCAGTTTCGGTAGCAGTTGCAGAAGCGTGATGACACAAGCGTGTTGGCCGACGTCCACTGACGTCGGCGGCAGACG
>CALMKG010000308.1 GCA_937867175.1 uncultured Propionibacterium sp.
TGATCCGGCACTGATAGGTGCGCAGGCGATCCAGGACTTCGAGCAGGAGTTGGTCGACCAGTACGCGCTGGCGATGTCGGCGGCTGGTCTGACAGACCGCCACATCGGCGGCACTCGGGCGATCGTCATCGAGTTCGTTCGCTCGCTGCAGACACCGCTGTGGGAGGCCACCTGCGCGGACGCGGACGCCTTCTTGGCCCAGCAGCGCCGGATGGGGCTCAGCGTGTCGACCCGGGCGGGCAAGGCCGGCGCGCTGTCGGGCTTCTACGAGTTCGTGATCGCCCGCTACGAGGGCACGGTCCGCCGCGCGACCGGTGTCCTGGTCGAGCAGCCGATCGATGAGTTCAATCGCCAGTCCGGGGCATCGCTGGGCAAGGTCCGGGTGCCGCCATCCGACGAGGAGATCGACTCGCTCTTCACCGCGTGGCGCGGATCGGTCCCGCAGGCACGCAAGTACCGTCCCGCGGCCCGCGACTACTTCGCCGCCTCCCTGTGGCGCCGACTCGGGCTGCGCATCAACGAGACCGTCATGCTCGACATCCGCGACTGGCGCCCCGACCTGGGCGAATTCGGCAAGCTCCACGTGCGCCACGGCAAGGGCTCTGGCGGACGCGGACCCAAGCCCCGGCTGGTGCCGGCGATCAATGGCGCGAACCAGTTGATCGACTGGTGGCTGGCCGAGGTCCGCCCCCAGTACGGCCACGACTGGGCCGACCCGGACGCGCCGCTGCTGCCGTCCGAGCGGTTCGACCGTGAGCTGGACCGGTGCGGCCGAGTCGGTGCGAACGCGCTGCGCCGCGCCCTGGGAATCCAGGTCGACCAGTGGCTCCCGGCGTGGTCGGGCCGGATGACGCCACACGTGCTGCGGCATTACTGCGCCTCGTCGCTGTACGCGGCCGGGATGGACATCAAGGCGCTCCAAGAGCTCCTTGGCCACCAGTGGCTGGCCACCACCTCGGGCTACCTTCACGTCCGCAGCGACCACATCGAACGCGCCTGGAACAGCGCGAGCGACCGCATCGAAGCCCGCCTGGGCATACGTAACGACTGACGCGACCGACGAACCGAAGGAGAGGATCCAGATGCAGTGGAGCCTGCGGCTGCGGGCGGCCGAACGAGGGATCTGGAAGTCCGCGCAACTGCGCCGGATGCTGGCAGAGGCCGGGCTCGAGATCTCCGCCGGCAAGATGTCGTCATGGTGGGCCGGGACCCCACCAACGATGCGCCTCGAAGAGCTCGACGTGCTCTGCGCCGTGCTCGAATGCACCCCGAACGACCTGATGACACCCGAGCCGGACAAGGTAGCCGCACGCCGTCCCCGCAACACCGACGCCGCCAACGGCAACGGCGGAAATGGGGATCGCGATCCGATCGGCAACGGCGGTGCGCCACCGGCGGTCACACCGCGACTCAGCAAGCCGCGCTCGACCCCACCGCTGTAGCCCGCACCCGCATCGACCACGGAAACGACGAGCACCGCATGCCCGCGCCCGGACCCAACGCGGCATTGCGGCTGCCGCCCAAGTGCAACCGATGTCAAAGCAACCGCGTCGCGTGGACCAGTCCAAGGGTCGACTTCTGCTATCAGTGCCTGCCCGGCGGCCCGTTCGCAGCACCGCCGTGCAAACGCTGCGGCTCCCGCACCGACTACTTCAGTCAGGGCCTGTGCAGCCGATGTCATCCCCGCAGCCCCGAGCACATCGGATCCTGCAAGGGCTGCCTGGCCTGGGGCGTCTACCCCCGCCACAACTGGACCTGCTGGTCCTGCCGCTGGTGGCAGACCCACTACCCGAAGGGCACCTGCACCTACTGCGGTCGCGCCAGCCACGTCAGCGACCGACAAGCCTGTCGCCTCTGCCTTGAGAACGCCCGACTCGAGCAGGAGTCCGGCCGAGCACCCGACGTCGCTGTGGCGAACAAGCACAGCCAGCAGCTGTTCTTCGCCAACATGGTCTTCAAGCGGCGCGTGACGCCGTTGCCCGACTACGTCCGCTGGGATGGCTGTTGGTCGAAGAAGAACAAAAACCAGCTGCCACATCAGTCCGGCACCAGGTTCGACGACCACGCGCTCGAACAGCTGACCCTGTTCGACATGGATCCCGACCCCGAGGTGTTGCGCCAGCGCCTCCTGGTCGAGGACAGCGAACTGACCCGTTACTACGCGGCCATCGTCGCCGACCATGCCCGCCGCTATGGCTGGAGCGTCAGGCAGCGCAACGCGGTGATCCAGTCCCTGCGGCTGCTGCAGATCCTGCGGCCTACTCCCACCGCGAGGGTCCGCGCTAGCGACGTCGTGGCGTTGCGCCGTTACGACGGCACCATCACCTCCACCCTCGACGTCCTCTCCGAAGCCGGACTCCTGATCGAGGACGTCCCCACCCGGGTTGAGCGGTACTTCAACGCCAAGTTCATCGCATCCGGAGGACTCCCGGACACCATGCGCGAGCACCTCCAGCTGTGGCTTCAGATCATGCTCGGCGGATCCCGACAAGCACCTCGCCAACTGCCCCGCGAACCCGAGACCGTCGAGATCCACATCCAAGGTCTCGCGCCCGTCGTGCAGACATGGGTCGAAGCCGGGCGTCAGTCGTTCGCTGAGATCAGCAAGGAGGATGTCCTGGCCGCTCTCGCGGCCCTGCCGACCGGCTCCAGCCACCGCCACTTCGCCGAGAACGGCCTGACGTCGCTGTTCAAGATCCTCAAGGGCCGCCGACTGGTCTTCACCAACCCCATGCGCGGCATCGACCTGACCAGCGTCGCCACGAACATTCCGCTGCCGCTGGATCCCGCCTTGATCCGGGCTGAACTGGACTCGCCGAACCCGGCCGTCGCGCTCGCCGTGGCCTTGGTGGCCTTCCACGGCCTGACCGGCAAGCAGGTCCGCGAGCTGCAGCTGACCGACATCGTCGACGGCCGGCTCGACCTCGACGGCCGCGACATCCCGCTCTCCGCACCCGTCAGGAGCCGTCTCAGTGCCTGGCTCGACTACCGAAGCCGAACCTGGCCAGCCACCGCGAACCCGCATCTGCTCATCAACCGACGCACCGCGCCGCGGCTCGTCCCCGGAGGGCACTCCTTTCCCTGGAAGGACAGCCGCGTCCGCCCGCGAGCCCTGCGCGAAGACCGCATCCTCCAGGAGATCCACGCCACCGGTGGCGACGTACGCCGCATCTACGACCTGTTCGGACTCAGCGTCGACGGCGCCACCCGCTACCTGGCGACCTTCGAGCACGTCGACCTCAGGGACGACTACGGGCCGGTCAGGCCGTCCTGAGCGCGGCCCCGGGGAGCACTTCCCAGGGGTAGTGGAAACTCGCGCGACCTTCACGCCTCCGATAAGGAACCACCACGGTCGCGTTTCAGACACACATGAGAGGTTCGCCTTGGTCACCTGCGCAGCGTGGTGTCCTTGCGTCCCCGCATCCGTCCCCCCAGGCCTGCCGGAAGCGGGGGGACGCAACTCGTCTCAACGTGTTTGCGCAGGTCAGGGGGCGTCCCCCCGAAAGTTTGGAGAGATTCACGTGCCCTCTGAGCTCGATCGCGGTGCGCCGCCTTCACGGAATAATGGATCCGGCCGTCGGCAACCCATCACACTCCCTGAGGTCATCTGCTTAGAATCGGCTCGGTGTCTTTGGACGGCAGCGGCTCCGCGTCCGTCTTGCAGGCGCTCCGTCTCGGACACGGCGTTGAGCGTATGGGGGTCTTGTGACTGCTAGTTTCCAACTGAACCGGGGTCTGGTGCTTACTGCCCTTGTCGGGCTGCTCCTGTCGCTGGCGGTCGTGTTCGTGCCACCAGCACAGGCCGCGGGCTCCATCAGGGCATCGGTGTCCGCCGGGATCGCAGGTGAGACGGTCATCTTTACTGGGAGCTTGCCACCGAAGAGGTCCCGGCCGATCGTCTTGCAGCGCAGGTCCGGGGGTAGCTGGGTCAAGGTTGTCGCAGGCAAGACCAACGCGAAGGGCAGGTTTTCGATCTCGACCAAGATCCGTACGGCGACCACGACTTACCGGGTCTACGCCAAAGCCACCAAGGTCGGATCGAAGCGGTACAGCGCGACGGCCACGTCGAACAAGAGGATCACGACACAAGCGCAATCGGGTGTGCTGGCGCTGGCTGGCTCGACGCAGCAAGGCGCAGTGGTCAACGCGACGGCGACGTTCACTCCGGCGCGCGCAGGGCGTCCGGTGGTGTTGCAGCGCCAGAGCGGCAGCAGTTGGGTCCAGGTCGCCAGCGGAACACAGGTGTCGAACGGTTCCGCGAGCCTGACCGTGCCAACCGGGGTCGCTGGCACGTTCACGTTCCGCGCCGTAACTCAGACCTGGAAGGGTGCCGCGCTCACGACGACCGGATCCAAGTCGATCACGATCGCGGCGGCGCCACCCGTTGACAGCACCCCGCCCCCGGCGCCGAGCGGACTAGCCGCGACGGCCGGCGATGGTCATGTGGAGCTGTCCTGGACGGCGATTACGGCACCAGATCTAGCGGGCTACAACGTCTACCGCGCGACGTCGTCAGGTGGGCCTTGGACGAAGCTCACCGGTTCGCCGATTGGCGCAACAACGTACGACGCCACGGGCTTGACCAACGGCACCGAGTACTGGTTCGCGATCACCTCCATCGACACCACCGGCAACGAATCCG
>CALMKG010000309.1 GCA_937867175.1 uncultured Propionibacterium sp.
GCGGCCCAGATCCCCGACATCTCGGGACGCCGCTATCCGCCCGAATTGGCCGGTCCGGCTTATCCCGACGGTATCCCGATCGTGGCGGAGGCCGAGCTACCGGAGCTGCTTCGTCAAGAAGATGTGGACGAGGTGGTCTTCGCCTATTCCGACGTCACCCACGAGCACGTCATGCACCTGGCCTCGCTGTGCATCGCGAAGGGTGTTCACTTCCGGCTGCTTGGCGGACGCCCGACGATGCTCGCCTCATCTCGTCCGGTCATCGCCGTCACCGCGGTGCGGACCGGGAGCGGCAAGTCGCAGACCACGCGGTTCCTCACCGGCCTGCTGAAGCGGCGCGGACTGCGGGTGGCGGTGGTGCGCCATCCGATGCCCTACGGCGATCTGGCTCGCCAAGCGGTGCAGCGGTTCGCCGACCTCGACGACCTCGACCGCCATGACTGCACCATTGAGGAGCGCGAAGAGTACGAGCCGCATCTGGTGGCCGGGACGATCGTGTACGCCGGCGTGGACTACGAGGCCATCCTGCGGCAGGCCGAGGCCGAGGCGGACGTCATCGTGTGGGACGGCGGCAACAACGACCTGCCCTTCTACGCGCCCGACCTGCACATCGTGGTGGTCGACCCGCTGCGCGCCGGGGACGAGTTGAGGTACCACCCGGGTGAGGCGAACCTGCGGATGGCCGACGTCGTGGTGGTGAACAAGTGCGACGCGGCACTGCCGGAGGCGATCGCGTTGGTGGAGGCGAACACCCGGACGGTGAACCCGGGCGCGCGCATCGTCCGCGCCGATAGCCCGGTCACTTTGGATGCCCCAGACGCGGTGCGCGGCCGACGAGTGGTGGTCGTCGAGGACGGGCCGACCCTGACGCACGGTTCGATGACGTTCGGGGCCGGAGTGGTGGGTGCGCGGGCGGCCGGTGCCGCCGAGCTGGTAGATCCGCGGCCGTTCGCGGTCGGCTCCATTGCCGAGACCTACGCACGCTATCCGAACGCCGCTGCGGTGGTTCCGGCGATGGGCTACGGCGAAACCCAGGTGCGCGACCTGGCGGCCACGCTCGATGCCGTCGACTGTGACGTCGTCGTCTCAGGCACACCGATCGATCTGACACGAGTGGTCCGCGTGAGCAAGCCGATCGTCCGGGCACGCTACGCACTGCGCGAACAAACGCCCGGCGCGCTGGCCGCCGAACTGGACGCAGTGCTGGGACGCCGGCGTTAGCCCTCGCCGCCGAGTGGTCCCACCCGTCCGACCTCGTCCGACAGCCGCGGCAGGGCGTCGAGATCGGTGCAACGCAGCACCAGCATCGACCGGCCGGGCAACTGGAAGCTGTCATCAAAGTGGAATTCCACCCCGGATTCGCCGCGCGGGTGCGTGGTATCGAGCACGCCGATCCAGTTGGCACCGAGATTTGCCCCGGGTTGGGTTACCAGGACGGCCTGATCCCAGGCATTGAACCAGAGCAGGAACGAGTCGTCCGACGACGGCCGACCCCAGGAGTCGAGCCAGTTCAGCCCGCCCCCGTTGAGGAAGAGCCCGAAGGCCCGCACGAAGGCAGCCTGGTCGGCCGGTGTCATCTCCTGTCCGTCGGTGCGCAGGAAGACGACATCCCCGGGTACCCCGTTCGCGTCGGTGGTGTGGGCCGTGGTCTCACGCTCGTAGTAGCGACGCCGGAAGACGGGGTGCTCGCGACGCAGCCGTGAGCAGAGCGCGGTGAATGCCTCTAGGTCTTCCGCCGCCGGGTCATCACGATGCCACTGGTGCCATGTCAGGTCATTGTCGTCACAGAAGGCGTTGTTGTTGCCGAGTTGGGTTCTGCCGCGCTCGTCGCCACCGAGCAGCATCGGTACCCCTTGGGAGAAGAACAGCGTACCTAGCAGGTTGCGTTGTTGCCGGGCGCGGATCGCCAGGATCGCGGGGTCGTCGGTCGGACCCTCGACGCCGTAGTTGGCGGAACGGTTGTCGTCGGTGCCGTCGCGGTTCTGCTGCCCATTGGCCTCATTGTGTTTGCGCTGGTACGAGACCAGGTCACGCAGGGTGAAGCCGTCGTGCGCGGTGACGAAGTTGATGGAGGCGACGGGTTTGCGGCCGGTGCTGGCGTAGATGTCACGCGAGCCGCTGATCCGTGCGACGAAGTCGTCGACCAGAGCTGGTTCACCGCGCCAGAAATCCCGCACCACGTCCCGGTACTGGCCGTTCCACTCCGACCATTGCGGGGGGAACGCCCCCACCTGGTAGCCGGCAGGTCCCACGTCCCAGGGCTCGGCGATCAGTTTCACCTCGCCGAGCACCGGGTCCTGCGCAACGAGGGTGAAGAAGGACGAGAGGCGGTCGACGGCGTCCACCTCCCGGGCCAGGGTTGGGGCAAGGTCGAAACGGAATCCGTCGACGTGCATCTCGGTCACCCAGTAGCGCAGTGAATCCATCATGAGCCGCAGTGACATCGGGTGCTGGGAATTGAGCGAGTTGCCGACGCCGGTGGTGTCGACGTAGCGGCGTTGGTTCGCCGGATCCAGTCGGTAGTAGGCGGGATTGTCGATGCCGCGCAGGGAGTAGGTCGGCCCGTCGGGACCGCCTTCGGCCGTGTGGTTATAGACCACGTCCAGGATCACCTCGATGCCGTCCTTGTGCAGCTCACGGACCATGGTCTTAAATTCGCCGATCACTGCCTCTGGGGTGGCTGAGGCCCCATAGGCCCGATTGGGTGCGAAGAAGCCGAAAGTGTTGTACCCCCAGTAGTTGGTTCGCCCGGCACGGGCTACCGAAGGTTCGGTGGCCGACTGGTGCACCGGCAGCAGTTCGACGGCAGTGACCCCTAGTCGGCGCAGATGCGAAACGGTCGCTGGGTGGGCCACCCCGAGGTAGGTGCCGCGGATGGTCGGCCGAACACCCCCGTGACGCATGGTTAGGCCTTTGACATGGGTTTCGTAGATCAGGGTCTCCTCGTACGGCGTCCGGGGTGGCGAGTCGTCGTCCCAGTCGAACCCTCGAGCCACGACAATCCCACGCATGGTGAATGGTGCCGAGTCACGCAGGTCGGGGAAGCTGGGGCGCTCGGGGTCGAACGCGGACAGCGCCGGGTGGTCGACGATTGCGCCGTCGAACATCAGCGCATACGGGTCGGCCAGGAGTTTCGCCGGATTGCACCAGAGCCCGCGCGCCGGGTCCCACGGGCCGTGGACGCGATAGCCGTATCTTGTGCCGGGCCCCAGCCCAACCAGGCGGATATGCCAGACGTAGCCGTCAACTTCGGTCATCGGTATCTTCGTCTCGGCCCCGTCCTGGTCGAAAAGGCACAGGTCTATCGCCTCCGCGACTTCGGAGAAGATCGCGAAGTTGGTGCCGAAACCATCGAATGTCGCGCCGAGTGGCACCCGTGACCCGGGGGCCACGAAATAGGACGGATGGACGAGCATTGCGACTCACCTCTGTGTCACAAGTCCGGGATTCAGATTCATCTGACCATCCAGTCTCGCACCGCGGCGTCGCTATCGCCGGGCGCGCG
>CALMKG010000310.1 GCA_937867175.1 uncultured Propionibacterium sp.
CACGGACGCTGTCCTCAAACACGCCGAATCCGTCGGCGAGGGCTGCTCGGTCCACGGGCACCATCATGGCTACCTCGAGACCAAGGACGCCTACCTGTCGCGCTTGCGTCGCATCGAGGGGCAGGTGCGGGGCATCGCCAGGATGGTCGAGGACGAGAAATACTGCATCGACATCCTGACCCAGATCTCGGCTGCCACCAGCGCGTTGCAGTCGGTTGCCCTTGGTCTGCTGGACGAACACCTGAGTTCCTGCGTCCTGGACGCGGCCCGGCAAGGTGACGCCCAGGGCCGGGCGAAGCTCGATGAGGCCAGCAAGGCCATCGCCCGGCTGGTTCGCTCCTGAAGCATCGGCCGTCCGCCACCGACCGGGGCCGCCGTGTCCCGTCAAACCCACAACCACTCGAAGGGAACCATCATGATCACCAACTACAACGTCACCGGCATGACCTGTGGACATTGCGTCGCCGCGGTCACCGAAGAGGTCTCGGCGATCCCCGGCGTCAGCGAGGTTAAGGTCGAGCTTGCCGGCCCGATGCAGGTCGAAAGCACGGCTGAGGTCGACTTCGCCGCCGTGGTGGCTGCGGTCAAGGAGGCCGGCGACTACGAGGTGGCGCTGGCCTGATGAGCACCGGGGGTCAGGGCGAGTCCACCGCGGCACTGCGCACACAAGTCGGCAACCAGGTCATCGAACTGGACGTGCAGGGCATGACCTGCGCGTCCTGTGCGGCACGCATCGAGAAGAAGCTGAACAAGCTCGACGGCGTGCAGGCCAGCGTCAACTACGCCACCGAGAAGGCCCACGTGGTCGTCCCGGCGCAGTTGGGTGCCGATGACCTCATCTTGACCGTGCAGGCCGCGGGCTACGATGCCGCTCTGCCCACTCCCGAGGCGCCGCCCCGCGACCGGGCCGCCGAGATCAAGCGCCGCCTGCTCGTCAGCGCCGTCCTGGCGATCCCGGTGATCGCGATGGCGATGGTCCCACCGCTGCAGTTCCCGGGCTGGCAGTGGGTCAGCCTGCTGCTGGCCACCCCGGTGGTCACCTGGGCGGCCTGGCCGTTCCACAGATCGGCCTTGGTGAACCTGCGCCACGGCGCGTCCACCATGGACACCCTGATCAGCCTCGGTACCTCGGCGGCCTACCTGTGGTCGGTCATCGCGCTGGTCTTCGGGTCGGCCGGCGAGATCGGCATGACCCACCAGTGGTCGTTCTCGCTGGAACGCGATCACCATCTCAGCGCCATCTACTTCGAGGCCGCCGTCGGCATCATCACCTTCATCCTGCTCGGCCGCTACATCGAGGCACGCTCCCGGCAGGACGCCAGCTCGGCACTGCGCGCGCTGGCCGAGGTGGGGGCCAAGTCCGTCACCAGGCTGCGGGACGGCGTCGAGGTGACGGTGCCGATCGACAAGCTCGCGGTGGGCGACGAGTTCGTCGTCCGCCCCGGCGAGAAGGTCGCCACCGACGGCGAGGTCGTCTCCGGCGACTCGGCGGTCGACAACTCGGTGATCACCGGCGAGGCCCTGCCGGTCGAGGTGCGGGCGGGTTCCACGGTGGTCGGCGCCTCGGTGAACACCACGGGACGCCTGGTGGTGCGCGCGACCGCGGTGGGCGCCGACACCCAGCTTGCCCAGATCGCCCGGCTGGTGGAACTCGCCCAGACCGGCAAGTCCCGCTCGCAAGCGCTCGCCGACAAGATCTCCGGGGTCTTCGTACCCACCGTGATCACGATCGCGCTGGTCACCGGGATCGGCTGGCTGCTCGCCGGGCAAGGGGCTACCTTCGCGGTCACCGCTGCCGTATCGGTGCTGATCATCAGCTGCCCGTGCGCGCTCGGCCTGGCCACCCCGACGGCGCTGCTCGCCGGCTCACTGCGCGGTTCGCAGCTCGGCATCCTGATCAGGGGGCCGGAGGCCCTCGAAGAGGCCCACCGCATCGACACCATCGCGATGGACAAGACCGGCACCATCACGGCCGGGCAGATGAGCCTCGACTCGGTCGTCCCGACCAAGGGTGGCGATGAGGCCGAACTGCTGGCCGTGGCTGCGACGCTGGAGTCCGCGTCCGAGCACCCGATCGCCCGTGCCGTCGTTGCAGCCCACAACGGACCTCTGGGTGAGCTGACAGGCTTCGCCAACGTGCCTGGACGCGGCGTCCGCGCGCTGGTCGACCGACGCCCGGCCGCCGCCGGCAACGCGGCACTGATGGCCGACCTGGGGCTGGCAGTGCCAGGGGAACTGATCGCGGCAGCCGACGAGGCGGCCCGGCGGGGGGCCAGCGTGCTGCTGGTCGCCCTGGACGACCGGATCGTCGGGCTGCTGACCGTCGCCGACCGGATCGCCCCGAACGCGGCCGCCGCCGTCACGCGCCTGCGGGAACTCGGGCTGCGCACCGTGATGGTGACCGGTGACAACCAGGCCGCCGCCGAGTACGTGGCCGCGCAGGTCGGCATCGACGAGGTACGTGCCGAGGTGCTGCCGTCCGACAAGTTCGCTGTGGTGACCCAGCTCCAGGCCGATGGCACGCACCACGTCGCGATGATCGGTGACGGCGTGAACGACGCTGCTGCGCTCAGCCAGGCCGACCTCGGCATCGCGATGGGGTCCGGCACGGACGCGGCGATCGCAGCGTCCGACCTGACGCTGATGCGCCACGACCTGATGCTGGCCGCGGATGCGGTGCAGCTGTCCCGGCGCACCCTGAACACCATCCGCGGCAACCTGTTCTGGGCGTTCATCTACAACGTGGCTGCTATCCCGATCGCCGCGTCCGGCTACCTGAACCCGATGTTCGCCGGTGCGGCCATGGCGTTCAGTTCGGTCTTCGTGGTCACCAACAGCCTGCGACTGCGCGGCTTCCGCCCAACCAGCTCGGTAAACGAAGTCGCGAGCAGCTGAACGGGCTACCGGGCGTAGATCTTCTTGGCGCGCTCCAGCCCCGAGATGTAGCCCGAGCGGGCGTACTGGGTGGCATCCGCATTCGACGGGACGGCGAGCAAGCCGCGCGCCCGGCTGAGATCCAGCTGTCGACGGGTGAGCCAGGACTGCACGCCGTCCACCAACTGACCGGCGTAGTCGGAGCCGTGCCGCACCAGGGCGGCCGTGGTCATCACCACGTCGGCGCCCGCCAACAGGTACTTGACCACGTCCTCCACGGTCTCGACGCCGGTGGTTGCGGCGAGCGAGGCATTGACCCGGCCGTACAGCGCCGAGATCCAGCTGCGGGGCAGCTTCGCCTCTTCCTGGGTGCTCAGACCGAAGCCGGGCAGGACCGCCATCTGGTCCAAGTCGATGTCGGGCTGCAGGTAGCGGTTGAACAGCACCAATCCATCCGCGCCCGCCGCGTCCAAGGCCTGCGCCATCTTGCCGAAACTGGAAAGGTAGGGGCTCAGCTTCATCGCAACCGGGACGCCGACCCGCGACTTCACCTCGTCGAGAATGTCCAGGTAGCGCTGCTCCACCTCACGGGCCGCCGTGGTGATGTCGCCCGGCACGTAGTAGACATTGAGCTCGATGGCCGCGGCGCCGGCGTCCTGCATACGCCGGGCGTTCTGCGTCCACTCGCCGGTGGTCGAGCCGTTAAGGCTGGCGATCAGCGGCACATCGATGACCGGGGCCGCCTTCTCGATCAGCTCCAGGTACGTCCTTGTCAGGCCGGAGTCGTTGCTCGGCGCGGTGGGGAAGTAGCTGAGCGCTTCAGCGAAGCTCTCGGTGCCCTGCTCGGCCAACGCAGTCTCCCGCGCCGCCTCGTGGCGGATCTGCTCCTCGAACAGCGAGTACATGACGACCGCACCCACACCGCCGGCGGCCAGCGACTTGATGCCGTCCACCGTCTGGCTCAACGGGCCGGCCGAGGCGACCACCGGATTGCGCAGCCACAGGCCCATGTACCGCGTCCGCAGGTCGACGGGCCGAGACTGGTTCCGCTCGGCCTCGACGACCTGCGATCCGTTGGGCGCCAGCTGATCGGTTGCGCTGCTGCCCATCGCGGTCTTCTGCCGATGCGACTCGGCCGCTGCCCGCAGGGCTTCAGGATCGAACTTCGACATCACCGGGTCTCCTTCCGGGCATCGGGGCTGAACATCTCGGCGGGACGGCCAGCCATCATCTCGTACTCCTGGTAGCGGCGCAGTACGTGCTCCTGGCCGAGGTCGAGGAGCCGACGCGCCTCATCGGGGTCGGACTGCATCAGCATCTTGAAGCGCAACTCGTTCTTGCGGTAGTCGTTCAGCGAGATCCGCGGACGCGGCGAGTCGAGCAGGAACGGGTTGCGGCCCTCGTTGCGTAGCACCGGGTTGAACCGGATCAGCGGCCAGTGACCCGAGGCCACCGCCTTGTACTGCTGCTCCAGGCCCTTGCGCATGTCGATGCCGTGGCTGATGCAGTGGCTGTAGGCGATGATCAGGCTCGGGCCGTCGTAGGCCTCAGCCTCGCGGAACGCCTTGAGCGTCTGCTGCGGATCGGCGCCCATCGCGACCCGGGCCACGTAGACGTGGCCATAGGCCACCGCCTGCATCGCCAGGTCTTTCTTGTTGGTCGTCTTGCCCGCCGTGGCGAACTTCGCCACCGCGCCCAAAGGTGTCGACTTGGACGACTGCCCGCCGGTGTTCGAGTAGACCTCGGTGTCCATCACCAAGATGTTCACGTTGCGTCCGGACGCCAGCACGTGGTCGAGACCGGCCGAGCCGATGTCGTAGGCCCAGCCGTCGCCGCCGATGATCCACACCGACCTGCGCAGCAGGTGGTCGGCCACCGACCTCAGGTCGTCGACGAGCGGACCGGCGAGCTCGTCGAGACGCTCATGCAGTCGCTGGATGTGCCGGTATTGGATCCGCAGCTCGTGCATGGTCTCTTGCGGCCCGTACAGCAGGCCGTCGACCAGTTCGTCATCAGCGATCTCACCGCGCAGTTCCGCCAGCCGCCTGCGGGCCAGTTCAGTGTGCAGGTCGGCGGCCAGCCGCATGCCCAGGCCGAACTCGGCGTTGTCCTCGAACAGTGAGTTCGACCAGGCCGGGCCGCGTCCCTCGTCGTTCTTGGCCCACGGGGTGGTGGGCAGGTTGCCGCCATAGATGGACGAGCAGCCGGTGGCGTTGGCCACCTGCAGCCGGTCACCGAAGAGCTGGGTGAGCAGCTTCAGATAAGGCGTCTCGCCGCAGCCCGAGCAGGCGCCCGAGAACTCGAACAGTGGGGTGAGGAACTGCACGCCACGCACCGAGCCGAAGTTGACCCGGCTGCGTCGTGGCCGCGGCAGCGTCTCGAAGAACTTGACGTTCGCCCGCTGCTTGGTCCGATCCAGCACCGGCGCCAGGTTGATCGCCTTGCGTTGCGGCTGACCGATCGGCGAGACCGGGCAGGCCTCGACGCACAGCCCGCAGCCGGTGCAGTCCTCGGCGTAGATCTGCAGGGTGTAGCGGGTATGCGGCAGGCCGGCCGCGTCGAGAGGGGCCGATTCGAAGCTGGACGGGGCGTCGGCCAAGTGTTGCGGCTCGTAGTACTTGGCCCGGATCACCGCGTGCGGGCAGACGAACGAGCAGTTGCCGCACTGGATGCAGGTCTCGGGATCCCAGACGGCGATGATGTCGGAGATGTTCCGCTTCTCGTACTGGGTGGTGCCGCTCGGATACGAACCATCCACCGGAAGCTTGCTGACCGGCAGATCGTCCCCCCGATCGACCAGCATCGCGGCGGTGACCTCGCGCACGAAGTCGGGCGCGTCCTGCGGCACCGCGGCGAGATAGCCGTGGTGGCTGGTGATGTGGTCGGGAACCTCGATCTTGTGCAACTGCGCAACCGCGCTGTCGACGGCCACATGGTTCTTGCGGACGATCTCCATCGACTTGCGGGCGTAGGTCTTGGTGATCGATTCCTTGATCTTGTCGATCGCCAGATCACGAGGCAGGACGCCTGAGATCGCGAAGTAGCAGGTCTGCAGCACCGTGTTGGTGCGCCCACCCAGACCGGCCAGCCGGGCCACCTCATTGGCGTTGATCGCGTAGACGTCGATGCCCAAGTCGATGATGCGTTGCTGCATCGGTGCGGGCAGCCGGTCCCAGATCTCGTCGGCCGGGAACGGCGCGTTCAACAGCAGCGTGGTGCCGTCGACCCGTTCACCGTCAGGGCTGAAAATCGCCGGACGCGCGAACTCCAGCACGTCGATCCGTTCCAGGATCGACCAGTGGTGGCAGCCGATGAAGCCGGCCTTGTTGACCAGGTAGGGTGCCTTGATCGGGTCGGGGCCGAAGCGCAGGTGACTGGTGGTGCGGGAACCGGACTTCTTCGAGTCGTAGACGAAGTAGCCCTGAGCGTAGGTGTCGGCGTCCGAACCGAGGATCTTGATGGTGTTCTTGTTCGCGCCGACGGTGCCGTCGGAGCCCATGCCGTAGAAGACCGCACGCTTGGTGAGCGGGTCTTCCAGGTCGATAGTCGGGTCGTAGTCGAGTGACAGCAGCGTGACGTCGTCCTTGATGCCGACCGTGAAGCGGGGACGCGGGGCGTCCTTGGCCAGCTCGGTGAAGACCGCCTCGGCCATCGCGGGGGTGAAGTCTTTGCTCGACAGACCGTACCGGCCGCCGATGACGCGGGGCAGGATGGCCCGCTCACCCAAGCTGACCGCCTCGGCCAAGGCGGCCGTGACGTCCAGGAAGAGCGGCTCGCCGCCCGAACCGGGCTCCTTGGTGCGGTCGAGCACCGCGATCTTGGTGACCGATGCCGGGATGGCGGCCAGCACAGCGTCGGTCGGGAAGGGGCGGTAGAGCCGGATGACCAGCATGCCGACCTTCTCGCCCTTGGTGCGCAGGTGCTGGAGCGCCTGCTCGACCACTTCGGCCCCGGAACCCATCACGACGACCAAGCGCTCGGCCTGGGGATCACCGATGTATTCGACCAGGTGGTACTGGCGTCCGGTGAGGGCAGCGAACTTGTCCATCTGTTCCTGCACAATGCCGGGAACCGCCAGATAGAACGGGTTGGCCGACTCGCGTCCCTGGAAGTAGACGTCGGGGTTCTGCGCGGTGCCGCGGATGAACGGGTGCGCGGGGCTGAGCGCCCGCTCGCGGTGCTGCAAGACCAGCCGCTCGGGTACCATGGCGCGCAACTGGGCGTCTTCCAGCATGTCGCAGGTGTTCAACTCGTGGCTGGTGCGGAAGCCGTCGAAGAAGTGCATGAACGGAACGCGGGAGTGCATGGTGGCGGCCTGGGCGATCAGGGCGTTGTCGTGGCACTCCTGCACCGAGTTGGACGCCAGCATCGCCCAACCGGTTTGGCGAGTGGCCATCACGTCCTGGTGGTCGCCGAAAATCGACAGGCCCTGCGCGGCCAGCGACCGAGCCGCCACGTGCATGACGGTGCTGGTCAGCTCACCGGCGATCTTGTACATGTTGGGGATCATCAGCAGCAGGCCCTGGGACGCGGTGAACGTCGTCGACAGGGCACCTGCCTGCAACGCGCCGTGCAGCGCGCCAGCCGCGCCACCCTCGGATTGCATCTCGATGACCGTCGGCACCTGCCCCCAGATATTGGGACGATCGACCGCCGCCCACTCGTCGGCGAGCTCTGCCATCGGTGAGCTCGGGGTGATCGGGTAGATCGAACACAGCTCGTTGACACGGAACGCGACGTCGGCGGCAGCGGTGTTCCCGTCGATGATGGAGCGTTCGCTCGGCTTGGCAGCGGGTTGGTCGCGGTCGAGGTTGGCCACCGGGTCTTCGGCACCCAGCATGTTCGGGTGGGGTGCCGGAATCTTCGCATCAGCAGTGGTAGTCATCACTTCTCCGCAATCATCTCGATGGCGTGCACGGGGCACTGGTCGTAACAGGTGGCGCATCCGGTGCACTTGGCGTAGTCGAAGCGGTAGCGATGGCCCTTGCCGAGCTTGATGATGGCGTCCTCGGGGCAGGCGCCATAGCAGCCGTCGCATTCGAAGCAGTTGCCGCAGCTCAGGCAGCGCCGGGCCTCGAACTCGGCCTCTTCGCTGGTCAGGCCTTTGACGACCTCGTCGAAGTCTTGGACGCGTTCACTGGCTGACAGTTCCGACTGGATGGAGCGGGGATGGTCACCGAAGTACCACAGGTTCAGATCGTCGAAGCCCACGATCGGGTGCTTGATCTTCGGCGACTCCTGCCGGCGGTTCAGCCAGGCATCGATCTTTTTGGCGGCCTTCTTGCCGTGCCCGACGCCGATCGTCACCGTGCGCTCCGACGGCACCGCGTCGCCGCCGGCGAAGATGCCGGGCACGTCGGTCATCAAGCTGGCCGGGTCGACCTGCACGACATCGTCGGTGAACCGCAGCCCGGGGATGTTGCGCAGGAAGCCGGTGTCGGCCATCTGGCCGACGGCCATGATCACGGTGTCGGCAGGCAGCTTCTCGAACTTGCCGGTGCCGCGCGGCTTGCCCCACTCGTCGAGTTCCATGACCTCGACCTCGATCTCTTCGGAGACCTCGCTGATGGTGCGCAGCCAGTGGACCTTCACGCCCTCCTGCTCGGCGTCGGCGAGTTCTTCGGCGTGGGCTGGCATCTGTTCCTGGGTGCGACGGTAGATGATGACGGCCTCCTCGGCCCCCATCCGGATCGCCGACCGCGCGGCGTCCATGGCGGTGTTGCCGCCGCCGTAGACGGCCACCCGGCGACCGATCTTCGGCTTCTCGCCGGACGCGACGTCGCGCAGGAAGTCGACCGCGTCGACCATCTTGCCGGCGTCCATGCTGGGGATCTCGACCCGCTTCGACAGGTGCGCGCCGATCGCGATGAAGACGGCGTCGAACCGGCCGGCACGCTGCTCTTCGAGCAGGTCGTGCACCGGGTGGTTGAGCACGATCTTGACACCGAGGTCTGAGATGCGTTTGATCTCGGCGTCCACCACGTCGCGGGGCAGCCGGTACTCCGGGATGCCGTAGCGCATCATGCCGCCGGGCAACTCGCCGGCATCGTGGATCTCGACCTCATGGCCGACGCGGGCCAGGTGGTAGGCGGCCGACAGGCCTGACGGCCCGGCGCCGATGACCAGCACCCGGTAGCCGGTGTTGTTGCGTGGGGGATTGAAGCGCCAGCCGTTCTCGATGGCGAGGTCGCCCAGGTAACGCTCGACCGAGTGGATCGAGACGGCGCCGTCCAGTTCGACGCGGTTGCAGGCGGTCTCGCAGGGGTGGTAGCAGACACGGCCATGGATCGCCGGGAACGGGTTGTCGCGAACCAGCTGACGCCACGCGGCCTCGGCCTGGTTCTCTTTGATCAGGCGAAGCCATTCCTGGATGTTCTCACCGGCGGGGCAGGCGTTGTTGCACGGCGGGAGCAGGTCGACGTAGATCGGCATCCGGGTCCGAACCGGTCCAACCCGGCCGGCGCCCTCCGCCAAGTCAGGCAGTTGGGTGATGTCAGGACGTCCATCAAACATGGGAAAGCCGTTTCCTAACTGGCTGGCCGACAGGCAGACGTCCGATTCCGAGCGTGCGCCTGGTTGGCAACCTCATTGTGACCGTGTACCTCTGCGAGGCGACTCTTGCACGGTCACTCTACTGCGCTGCGATCACGCGATCGGTGCTGCCCCTCGATTCAGGGCCGCCTCGAGACGCTCGACCTTCCCGGTGAGTTCGCCACTGAAGCCGGGGCGGATGTCGGCCTTGAGGACGAGCGAGACTCGTGGCCCGAAACGACCCACCACTTCACAGGCCTGTTTGACCACGGCCAGGCACTCGTCCCAGCTGCCCTCGATGGTGGTGAACATTGAGTCTGTCTGGTTGGGTAGGCCGGAATCGCGGACGACCTGCACGGCAGCGGCGACGGCATCGTGCACCGAGCCTTGTTCGGTCGAGGTGGAGGGAGCGACGGAGAAGGCGACGAGCATGGCCCAAGACTAATCTGGGTGCGGCTTGCGCCGTCGCGGGCAGGCGGCACAGCAGGTGACAATGGTGCAAGGAGGCGGCGATGCCCGAGGGCCACGTGATCCACCGACTGGCTGTCCGACTGGACGAACAATTCGCCGGACGGCAGGTGGGAGTGTCGAGCCCGCAGGGACGCTTCGCCGCAGCCGCCGAACTGCTTGACGGCACCCGGTTGGTGGGTTCCGACGCGGTCGGCAAGCACCTGCTGATCGACTTCGAGGACGCCCGCACGGTTTGGGTGCACCTCGGCCTGATTGGACGCTTCAGTTTCGGGCCCGACGCCGCGCCCACCAAGCCGGCGACCCTGCGGCTGCGGATCTCCGCAGCGGGCCGGGCCGCCGACCTGCGCGGGCCACAGTGGTGCCGGCTGATCGACCCGGTTGAACGCGCCGAGGTGATTGAGTCGGCCGGGCCCGACCCGCTGCGTCCGGATGCCGACCCCCAGCGGGCTTGGCGCAAGTTACAGGCCACCCGGCGCCCGATCGGCGTGCTGCTGATGGACCAGGCGGTCTTCGCCGGAGTGGGCAACATCTTCCGGGCCGAGGTGCTCTTCCGGCACGGCATCGACCCGGCGCTGCCCGCCAACCAGATGCCGCGGGCGGCCTTCGAGGCAGTCTGGGCTGACCTGGTGAGGCTGATGAGCTACGCGGTCGCGACGGGACGCATAGACACGGTGCACCCCGAACACACCCCGACAGCGATGGGACGGCCGGCGCGCGTTGACGCGCACGGCGGCGAGGTCTACGTCTACCGCCGGCGCGGCGAGCCCTGTCTGGTCTGCGGCACCGAGGTAGCCGGTCAGGTGATGGCAGGACGCAACCTGTATTGGTGCCCAAGCTGCCAGCCGCCGGCGGCCTGCTGAAACCGTGCACTGGTTGGACGAAAGAGCCGCGAGACGCCCGGGGGTGGCAAATCAGCGGCGGTCCGAGCCGCTGCCGGCCGCGCTGACCAGCAGCAGCTGCCGCATACTCGCGGCGTCCAGCCACCGCCCGAAGACCGGGCCGTCGGGTTCTAGCAGCTTGGCCTTGTCCAGGCCGACCGGCACCGGGTCGAAGCCGATGTCGTCGACCAATTGGGCGACCAGTTCGCCGGCGCCACGATCATCGGCGGCCACCGCCACCGCCCGGCGGTTGGCAACCTCGCGGGAACGGGCATCGGCGGCGTAGTCGTTGTAGCCGAGGTGGTTCAGCGTCTTGACGATCCGCATCTTCGGGTTGCGGGCGGCGATCAGCGCAGTGGTCGAACCGGTCCACCCGTGCAGCTCAGCCACGTCCCCGTCGACGGCGGGCCAGTTGTTCATCGGGTCGAGCACGACCTTGCCGTCCAGCAGCGAGTAGTCGAGTTGGCCGGACAGACCGAACGGGACGGCCAGCATGACGATGTCGGCCCGGGCGACCAGTTCTGGCAGGCTCACCAATTGGGCTTGGGGGACCATCGTCTCGACGATCATGGCGACCACCTCGGCCGGGGCGATGTCGCACATCAGCACCTGCCAGTCGGCATCGCTGGCGGCAAGTCCGAGTGTGGTTCCCAGCTTGCCTGCCCCGACGATTCCCAGAACCCGATCCATGCCGGCTCAACGCCTGGTGCGGCGCCGGCATTCCGGAATGATTGGGCAGTTCGCCACGTTGTCAAGACCATGGCAGCAGCAATCGAATTCGGCATGGACACCTTCGGCGACCTGACCCATGACCTGGCCGGCCAACCTGTCAGCCACGCCCAGGTCGTCCGCAACGTGATCGCCGAGGCGGTGCTGGCCGACCAGGCCGGTCTGGACTACGCCGGGCTCGGCGAACATCACCGTGACGACTTCGCGATCTCGGCTCCCGACATGGTGCTCGCCGCCATCGCCGGGCGCACTGAGCAGATCAGGCTCAACACCGCGGTCACCGTGCTCAGTTCGGACGACCCGGTGCGCATCTACGAACGATTCGCCACCTTGGACGCCATCTCGTCGGGCCGGGCCGAGATCACCCTGGGCCGCGGCTCGTTCATCGAGTCGTTCCCGCTGTTCGGTTACGAACTGACCGACTACGAGGAACTCTTCGAGGAGAAGCTGGAGCTGTTCACCCGCCTGCGCACCAGCCAGCCGGTGACCTGGCAGGGCAAGCTCACCCAGAACCTCGACCAGGTCAGCCTCTACCCGCCGATCGAGCGCGGCCTGCTGCCGACCTGGATCGCGGTCGGCGGCAGCCCCGAGTCGGTGATCCGTGCGGCACGGTACGGCCTGCCGCTGATGCTGGCCATCATCGGCGGCCCCCACACCCGGTTCGCCCCGTTCGTCGATCTGTACCACCGGGCGCTGGCCAAGTTCGGCCAGCCAGAACTGCCGGTCGGGTTCCACTCCTACGGCCACATCGCCGCCACCGACGAGCAGGCCCGCGAGCAGTTGTACCAGCCGTGGCTGGCGATGACCGGACGCATCGGTGCCGAACGCGGCTGGCCGCGTCCCAACCGGGAACAGTTCGTCCACGAGATCGAACACGGCTCGATGTTGGTCGGATCGCCGGAAACGGTTGCCCACAAGCTCGCTGGAGCGATCCGGACGCTGGGGGTGTCGCGGGCCTCGCTGAAGGTCAGCTCGGGCACCCTGGCCCACGAACACCTGATGACCTCGATCGAGCTCTACGGCACCCGGGTCGTGCCGCTGGTGCGGGAACTGCTTGGCTGAATGGCCTTGTCGGGGCGACGCACAGTTGGCGCACAGCTGGGTGCAAGGCCGGGTACAGCGGCTGTCGGGAGATTAGGACCCATGAGATCTCCCCTCGCCAGGGTGCTGGCAGCCGGCGTATTGGCCGTGGTCCTGTTCTTCTCCGGGTGCTCGACATCGGGTTCGACGGGCGCCGGGGCGACGAGTAGCGGGACGACAGGGTCTGCCGTTGCGAGCGCTGCGCTGTTCGACGCCACGCGCGTCCACACGATCTCACTGGCCATCGATGAAGCCGTCCTGGCCGACGTGCTCACCAGCTACGTGAACTCCGGTGACAAGAAGTGGGCGAGCGCCGACGTCACCATCGATGGCCAGCAGTTCAGCAACGTCGGCATCAAACTGAAGGGCAATTCCTCGCTGCGCGGGGTGAGTGCCGACAGCGATCCGGCGACCCTGCCCTGGCGGATCCGGCTGGACAAGTACGTGGACGGCCAGAACCTCGACGGCTACACCGATATCACCGTTCGCTCGAACTCGACCTCGACCTCGCTGAACGAGGCCGTTGCCCTTGACCTGCTCGCCGAGACCGGCCTGGCCAGCCAACAGGCGATGTCGACCCGATTCTCGGTGAACGGCGGCACCGAAGTACTGCGCCTGACGTTGCAGAACCTCAACGAAGACTGGGTCAAGCAGAACTTCCCCCAGGCCGGGGCCGACTCCATCTTGTACAAAGCCGAAGCAGAAGGCGACTGGTCTTGGCGTGGGGCCGACGGCGACTACAGCAGTGCCTTCGGCATTGAGACCGGGCCCAAGGACTATGCGCCGCTCATCGAACTGCTCAACCTGCTGAACAACGGCACGCAAGCCGAGATCACCGAGAAGCTTCCCCAGCTGGTGGATCTCGACTCGTTCGCGACCTATCTGGCATTCGAGGATCTGGTCAACAACTTCGACGACATCGATGGGCCGGGCAACAACTCGTACCTGTTCTGGGACTCCGCGACCAAGAAGTTCACGATCGTCGCGTGGGATCACAACCTCGCCTTCGGGGTCAGCCCCGCGGGGAATGGCGACGGGATGGGCGGGGGAGCAGGCGGCGGTATGCCGAGCGGAGCGCCGAGTGGCATGCCGAGCGGAGCGCCGAGTGGCATGCCGAGCGGAGCGCCGAGTGGCATGCCGAGCGGCGCCCCCGGTCGTCCGAACGCGGACGGGGCCGATCGGCCGGCGCCGAGCGACTGGCCTTCGGACGCCACCGGCGCACCGAACCAGGCTGGATCGCCAGCCACCCCGGCGGCTGGCGTCCCGGTTCGCGGCGGCGAGCAGGGCCAGGGGTTCCCCGGGGCCGGTGGCGGGACGATGCCCGCAGACCAGTCCAATCCGCTGGTCACCGCATTCAACGCCAACACCGACTGGCAGGGCTTGTATGCCGCCGAGCAGACCAGGCTGCGTGCCGAACTCGTCACCTCCGGGCTGGCGAGCAAGGTAGTGGACGACCGGGCTGCGGTGCTCACCCAACAAGCCAGTGACCTCGTCTCCACCGAGACGATCAACTCGGAGGCCCAGGCGATCCTTGAACAAGCCAAGGCCAACGGCTGACGTCCCTCGGGTCACCGGGCAGGATTGGTGGGATGAACCAACTGCTGAAGGGTGCGCTGGGGACGCTTGGGGTGGCGGTGGCTGGGTATTTCGCCGTGGGGGAGGCCAGCCACGCTTGGGCGCACCGGCAAGGTCTGGGCCATCCGCCGGCGGTGGCCGGACGCCGTGAGGTGATCCTGCTGCTGGGCTACCCGTCCAAACCCGACGGCAGCCCGCACCCGCTGCAACGCTGGCGGGCTCGGATCGCCGCCCGATCGATCAGTGCGCAGGCGGCGTCCAGCCAAATCGTCTGCACCGGGGCGGCGGTGCGGGGCGGACGCTCGGAGGCCGCAGTGCTGGCCGATCTGCTGCGCGAGCTGGGTGTGGCGGACGCCCAGCTCGTGCTGGAGGAGCAGGCTCGCACCACTTGGCAGAACGTCGAGTTCGCGATCCCGCTGCTGCGCCAGGCCGACGTGATCAAGGTGGCCTCGAATTCGCTGCATGCCTGGCGTGCACGGCGGTTCCTGGCTCGTCAGCGTCCTGACCTTGCTGAGCGGGTGGCGGCGGCCGACGACTACCGCTTCGGCGAGTGCTGGTGGCTCAAGACGCCGCTGGCGGTCTACGAGGCGGTGGGCGCGTGGCGGGAGTGGCGTCACCCACGGCTGCCGGACGCGTCCCCGCCGCCCGCAGCGGTCAGCGGCTGCCCCTAACTGCCCACCTGCCGAGGTCGACCACCCGATCGCAGCGAGCCATCAGGTTCTCGTCGTGGGTGATCACCAGCAGCGAGGTTCCGGTCAGGGACGCGAAGAGGTCGTCCAGCAGGGCGTCCGCGGTCTCCCGGTCCAGGTGTTCGGTCGGCTCGTCCAAGATGACCAGCCCAGGGCTCTCTGCGCCCACCAGCACTCGTGCCAGGGCCACCCGCTGCGCCTCGCCGCCGGACAAGGTGGCGCCCTGTTCGCCGACGATCCGTTCCGGATCCAGCGTGAGCCCGGCGCGGACCATCGCCGTCGCCACTTGCTGTTCACCGGCGTCCTTGTTGCCGATCTTCACGTTCTCCGCCAGCGTGGTGGCGAAGATGTGTGCGTCCTGGGCGAGGTAGCTGATCCGTGCCGGGGACGACAGGGCGCCGCCGCGCGCCGGGATCAGCCCCATGACGGTGGCAGCCAGCGTTGTCTTGCCCAAGCCGGACGGCCCGACCAGCGCCACCGATTCACCCGGCGCCACGCTCAGGTCGACGCCCCGCAGGATCGGTTCGGCGTCCGGCCAGCCGGCCGCCACGTCTACCAGTCGCAGCCCGGTCGCCGGTTCGGCGCCGGCCGCGGGCGTGTCCACCCGATCACCGGCACCTACCGGTTCGGCTTCCAGCACATCCAGGACGCGGCCCAGTGCGGTACGCGCCCTGGTGAGCGTCTGGGCGGCCTTGGTGAAGTCGGCGTAGACCTCGTGCAGCGCCAGCGGCACCAGCGCCAGGATGGCCAGATTGCGGGCGAGCATGTCGCCCGAGATCACGGCCTGCCCGCCGATCAGCAGCGCCGCGGCGACCGCCACCCCGGTCGAGGTCAACTGCATTCCGGAGGCGAGGCCCCTGGTCCAAGCGCCCTTCGACTCGGTCTCGCGCAACTCGGCGTCGACCGCGGACAGCCGGGAGACTGCGGCATCGGTTTGCCCGTAGGCCACCAGATCGGGCGCGCAGCGGGCCAGCTCGCGAACTTGGTCAGCCAACTCGCCGCGAGCCGGAACTGCCCGCTGGTCGGCGGCTCGTGACCAGCGTTGCGCCAACCAGGGCACGACGATGCCGGCGAAGACTGAGGTGGCCGCCAAGACCACCGCGAACAGCGGGCTGAAGACCGACAAGATGATGCTGGCGCCGAGCATCACGATCGCCGCCGAGGCGAACGGCAGCACCACCCGGACCACCAGGTCGACGATCGCCTCGACGTCGGCGGTGACGCGCACCAGCAGGTCGCCATGCCGGCGTCCCAACAAGGTGGTGCCGCTCAGCTTGTCGTAGGTGATGAGCCGCAGGGCACTTTGCATCCGTAGTGCCAGGTTGTGGCCGACCAGCCGTTCGAGGTAGCGGCCCACCCCTCGTCCGATGCCGAAGAACCGCACCCCGGCTGAGGCGGCCAGCAGGTACATCACCGGGGGATGCTCGGCGGCGCGGCTGAGCAGCCAGGCCGAGGTGCCCATCAGTGCGACCGACGCGCCGCTGGCGAAGGTGGCGAGCGAGATCGCCACCACCAACTGCTGCCAGCCGTGGTCGGCCTGCCTCAGTAGCCGGCCGACCAGCGCAGCCACGTCGCGTGCCGCCGCCACGTCTCGCGGCGGTTTCGTCTCGGGTCTTGCCGCCAAGTCCGGCGCCGCCGCAGTCATCTGTCCACCTTCTCAACGTGCTCGCCGGTATAGGTGGGCGCAGGCAGCGGCCCGGGGGAGACCATCTCGTCGGCCAACGCCAGCAGGGCCGGACGATGACTCACCACGACCGCACCCACCCCCGCGGCCCGTACCGCGGCGACCGCCACCGCCTCGGTGGCCTGGTCGAGACCCGCAGTCGGCTCGTCCAGCACGAGCAGCCGTGCCCCACCCAGCTCGATCCGCAGCAGCGCCCGCGCCAACGCGACCCGGCGTCGCTCGCCGGCCGACAGCCCCTCGCCGTCGTCGGCGATCGGTCGCGCCGGTTCGAGCGCCTGCCCGCCGGCCCGGTCCAGACTCGCGCGCACCTGGGCGTCGGTCGCAGCGGGGAAACCGAGCCGCACGTTGGACGCGATGGTGCCGCGCAGCATGCCCGGGTCTTGGCCCACCCAAGCGAGCTGGCGGCGCCAGGCGTCCATGTCGAGTTCGGCCAGGTCGACGCCCCCGACCCGGACGGCGCCGGAGGTGGGCGCGATGAAACCCATCAGCACGTTCAAGGCCGTCGACTTGCCGCTGCCCGAACGTCCGACCAAGGCCAGCACCTCACCGGGCCGGATGGTGCAACTCAGGTCTTCCAGCGAGGCCCGGTCGGCGCCCGGGTAACGCACCCCGACCTGGTCGAACTCGATCTCGACGCCGGCCAGGTCACCGGGCGCGACGTGGCCGCCGACCGGGCTGCGTTCGCTGTTCTCAATGATCCCGAAGGCGGCTTCGGCAGCAGCTGTGCCGTCGGCCGAGTCGTGGAAGTGCACGCCGACCGCGCGGACCGGGATGTACGCCTCCGGCGCCAGGATCAGGATGAACAGCGCAGTGGTCAGGTCGAGCTGGAAGTCGACCACCCGGAAGCCGACGCTGACCGCGACCAGGGCCACCGAGAGGGTGGCGAGCAGTTCCAGCACGCCACCACTCAGGAAGGCGATTCGCAGCGTCTTCATCGTCTCGGTCCGCGAGGCGTCCTCGGTCAACCGCAGGCCACGCAGCTGCGCGCGGGCGCGTCCGAAGACCTGCAGGGTGGGCAGCCCGGTGATCAGGTCGGCAAAGTGGTTGGCGAGCCTGGTCTGCACCTGGTAGCGCCGACGCACCTGCGCCTGGGTGTGCCGGCCGATCATGATCATGAACAGCGGGATCAGCGGCAGGGTGACGGCGATGATCGCGGCCGAGACCCAGTCCTGCCCCAGCACCACTGCCAGCATCAGCAGCGGGATGAACGCGGCCATCACCAGCTGGGGCAGGTACTTGGCGAAGTACCCGTCGAGGGCGTCCAAGCCTTGCGTGGCGAGGTGGATCAGGGCGCTGGACGAGGTGGACGTGTCATTGGGACGCACGAGCCGGGCGGTCATCAGCTCGGTTCGCAGCGTCGACTTCACCGCCGCGGACGCCCGGTGTGCCAGCCACGAGTTCAGCCAGCTCAACCCGCCGCGCAGCACGAAGATGGCGATGATGGCCAGCACATAGGACGCGAAGCCGGGCAGCGGGCCGTCGAAATCGAGCCGGCCACTGTCGAAGACCCCGGCGACGGCGTGGGCGATCAACCAGGCCTGCGCGATGATGCAGCCGGCGTTCAGGACGCCAGTCGCCGCGACGGCGACCAGGAAGCCCCTGGTCGCCGTCGCGCGCTGGAGTAGACGCTTGTCGAGTGCCCCCGCCAAGATCAGTACCCGGAGGTGGCGGACACCGGCGCATTCGTTGCCGCCGGCATGTTCTTGGTGCTGATGCGCTTCCGGAAGATGTAGTAGCTCCATGCGGAGTACGCGAGCACGATCGGGACGAAGATGAGCGCGGCGATGCTCATCACCCGCAGCGTGTACGGCGTGCTCGCGGCCACATTCATGTTGAACGAATCATCGGCCGAGACGAAGCCGAGGGTGCCGTACATCTTGATGAAGATCGTGACGAACAACATCAGGATCGAAAGCCCGGTACCGATGAAGGCCTGGTTCTCGCGAGCCTGGTTGCCGGACTCGCTGTGCATCACGATGGCGTAGCCCAGTGCAGCCACCGAGATGGCACCGGTCACCCACATCGCCACACCGGCGCCGGAGCCCAGGTACGGATTGTTCGAAGCCGGGTAGGCGATGTTGCCGATTACGATGAACGCGGCCAGCAGGGCCACAGCGATCGGGCCGAGCATCTTGACGGCGCGGTTGGCCTTCTCGCGGACGCTGTCGGCGGTCTTCAGGCAGAGGAAGACCGCCCCGTGCACGATGAACAGCGTCACGGTAAGGGCGCCGCCAAGCAGGCCGAATGGGTGGAAGAGTTCGAGGAGGCCTTGGGTCAGGTGTGGTGGGTCACCGGCGACCGGCATGCCTCGCCACATGTTCGCGAAGGCGATGCCGAGCACGAGCGAAACGATCAACGAGCCGATCGTGGCGCTCCAGTCGAAGGTGTCGCGCCAGTTGTCGTCCGGCATCAGCGCGCGGTACTCGAAGGCCACCCCTCGGGCGATGAGCCCGAGCAGCACCAGCAGCAGGGGCAGGTACAGACCGCTGAACAATGTCGCGTACCAGCCGGGGAAGGCTGCGAACATGGCACCGCCCGCGGTGATCAGCCAGACCTCGTTGCCGTCCCAAGTCGGGCCGACAGTGTTGATCATGACGCGGCGTTCGGTGGGATCCTTGCCGATCACCGGGTAGAGCATCGCGACGCCGAAGTCGAAACCCTCCAGGAAGAAGAAGCCGATCCACAGCACTGCGATCAGCAGGAACCAGATGAAGATCAACTGTTCGTGAGTCATGTTTCCAGCTCCGTGATCAGTAGGCGAACGACAGCGGGGCGTCGTCGTCGGTCCGCACCTTCGGTGGGGAGACGTCCGGTAGGCCCTTGGCGATGTAGGTGAAGAAGAGCTTCAGCACGACGACCGCGATGATGCCGTAGACGAGGGTGTAGGCGATCATGCTGGTCAGTACGGAGGCGGCACCGACGTTCGGTGAGTTGGCGGTCCAGGTCGGCAGCACGCCGTAGATGATCCACGGCTGGCGGCCCATCTCGGTGAGGATCCAGCCGAACGAGTTCGCGATCAGCGGGAAGAACGGCAGCGTCCCCATCGTGTACTTCCACAGGTTGTTGGTCGGTGGCGTGCCGCCCTTGCGGGTGAACCACAAGATGAGTAGCGCGATGCCCATCGACACGAAGCCGAGCCCCATCATCATGCGGAAGCTCCAGAAGGAGACCATCACGTTCGGCACCGGGTCGACCGAAAGCTGCGCGAGTTCGCTGGAGAACTCCTCCTGCAACTGGTTACGCGAGCCATCCCAGGCCCGGTGGCCGTCGGTCAGGTATTGCTCGGTCAGGTCGTTGATGCCCTGCACTTCGGCGTTCGGATCGTTGAAGGCGAGGACGGACAAGACATAGGGCACCTCCCAGCTGAAGACCTCGGTGACCCGGGTGATGCCCTCGGCGTCGCGCTCTTGGGTGTAGATGCCCACGATCGCGAAGCCAGCAGCTGTCTGGGTGTCGAGCAGGCCCTCGGACGCGGCGAGTTTCATCGGCTGGAACTTGGCGCCGACCTGCGCCTGGTAATGGCCCGAGCCCATCACGGCGATCGAAGCGACCAGGAGCACGTAGGCGCCCATCTTGGCGGTCTTGCGCCAAATACCGGCGTCGGGATGCACGGTGCCTTCGGGGGCCTCCTTGGCCACCTTGGCGAGTTTCCAGCCGGCCACGCCCGCCAACAGCCCGCCGGAGACCATCAGCGCGGCCGGGATCTGGTGGCTGAACGCCGCGATGAAGAACGGGTTGGTGAACAGCATGCTGAAGTCGACCAGTTCGGCACGACCGTTGTTGTAGGTGGCCCCAGCCGGGTTCTGCATGAACGCATTGGCAGCCAGGATGAAGACCGCCGAGATGGTTCCGCCGAGGGCCGTCAGGTAGATCATCAGGTTGTGGACCGGGCCGGACAACCGGTCCCAGCCGAAGATCCAGATGCCGATGAAGGTGGATTCCAAGAAGAAGGCGACCAGCGCTTCGAGCGCGAGGGGTGCGCCGAAGATGTCGCCGAAGAAGCGGGAGTACTCCGACCAGTTCATGCCGAACTGGAACTCCTGGACGATGCCGGTCACCACGCCCGCGGCGAAGTTGATCAGGAAGAGCTTGGCGAAGAACTTGGTCATCCGCAGCCACTGCACGTCCTTGGTGCGCAGCCACCGGGTCTCCATCACTGCGACCAGCCATGCGGTGCCGAGCGTGACGGGCACGAAGAAGAAGTGGTAGACAGTGGTGATTCCGAACTGCCAACGCGCGAGTACCTGGGCGTCCATGGCCGGAACGTTACACCCTCAATCACTTCTGATGGTGGGAGTTCGTGCCAGCCTCGGATTCGTGCTCGAAACGTTGTGATTGCGGCCCATTTGACCGGCGAAAAGGTGAGATATTCAGCCGCCAAGCGCAGACCGGGGACAGGTGAGGCGACCTCGGGGGCGTGGTGGGCAAGCTATCGCAACGAGCGCACCGAGGGGTGAATTGAACGGTGTTAGAGTGGGGCGTCCTTCTGAAAGGCGGTAGTCCCAAATGCCAACCGGAACCATCCCCACGGCCAACGCCACCAGCCAGCCGATCCAGCCGGCCCGCGATCTGGCGCTGATCGCTGTCTTCGCCGGTGTCACCGCCGCTCTCGGTCTGATTCCCCCGGTCTACGTGCCGATCTCACCTGCGCCGATCACCGCGCAGTCGCTGGGTGTCATCCTTGCCGGTGCGATCCTGGGGGGACGCCGCGGCTCCGCGTCCCAACTGCTCTTCCTCGCCTTGGTCGCGCTCGGGCTGCCGTTGCTGTCCGGCGGGCGCGGGGGCATCGGTGTCTTCTTCGGCGTCACCTGGGGCTTCCTGATCGGGTGGCCGGTGGTGGCCGGGCTGATCGGCTGGCTCACCTACCGACTGGGCGCGCCGTACTCCATCTGGAAGGGCACCATCATCAACCTGTTCTTCGGCATGGTTGTGCTCTACGCCATCGGCATTCCGGGCATGGTGGTGACCGGCAAGCTCGGCTGGGGTGCTGCGCTGGCCGCGAACCTGCCCTACCTGCCCGGCGATCTGATCAAGTGCGTGCTGGCCGCGTTCGTCGCGAAGGCCGTGCACTCGGCCTACCCGGGCCTGCTGCCCTGGCGCGGCAACGCAGTCGAACCCGCGCCTCCTAACCTGTGACAATGGTCCACATTGAGATCGACCACGTCAGCCACAGCTACGGGCAGGGCCCGCTGGCCCGGCCGGTGCTGAACGATGTCTGCGCTGACCTGACCGAACGCCGGATCGGTGTCGTCGGTCACAACGGCTCGGGCAAGTCGACGTTCGTCCGGATGCTCAACGCCCTGCTGGTGCCCAGCCAGGGCGTCGTGCGGGTGAACGGGATGGACACCGCCAAGCAGGCCGGCAAGGTCCGCAAGCTGGCGGGATTCCTGTTCACCGACCCCGACAACCAGATCATCATGCCGACCGTCCGCGAGGACGTGGCCTTCGGGCTGCGCAGGTCGGGCCTGACCAAGCAGCAGGTCAACGAGCGGGTCGACCAGGCGCTGACGCGCTTCGGCTTGGAGAGCCACGGCGACCACCCCGCGCACCTGCTCTCCGGCGGCCAGAAGCAGTTGCTTGCGCTGGCGTCGGTCCTGATCACCGAACCCGAGTTGATCATCATGGACGAGCCGACCACCTTGCTCGACCTGCGCAACGCACGCATGATCGGACGAGTCATCGCAGACCTGCCCCAGACGGTCGTGCTGGCCACCCATCACCTCGATCTGCTGGACGAGTTCGACAGGGTGCTGGTCTTCGACGGCGGACGCTTGGTCGCTGACGCCCCGCCCGCGCGCGCACTGGACTGTTACCGAGGGCTGATGGTCTGAGATGGCGATCGGTATCAACACCCTCGGCCTGTACCGTCCGGGCGACTCGCTGCTGCACCGGGCCGGTGCCGCGGTCAAACTGGTCGGGCTGCTGGTGCTCGGCGCGATGTCGGTCTGGCTGCAAGGCAGTTGGTGGCTGGTACTGGTCGCACTGGCCGTGGTTGCATGCTGCTACCTGCTGGCCGGCTTCGGCGTCGGGGTGATGGCCAAGCAGGTGCGTCCCATGCTGTGGATCCTCGCGTTCACGGCAGCGATGAACTGGTGGGCCGCAGATTGGCAGCGTGCGGTGTCGGTGGTCGGCATGATCGCCACCTTGGTGGCCGCCGCGGCATTGGTCACGCTCACCACCCCCACCACCGCGCTGGTCGATGTCGTGGTGCGGGGCGCCGCGCCGCTCCGCCGGTTCGGCGTCGATCCCGAGCGGATAGGGCTGACGTTGTTGCTCGGCATCCGCTGCGTCCCGGTCGTCGCGGGCCTGGCCCGTGAGGTGCGGGAGGCCCAGATCGCCCGCGGCGCGGTCCGTGACATCCGGGCGTTCGCCGTACCGCTGCTGGTCAGGGCCTTGCGCGACGCGGACGCCATCGGCGAAGCACTGGTGGCCCGCGGCTTCGACGACTGACCCGGCTCGTCGACTAACCCAGCGTGGATACCCGCGCCACCAGGACCGGTTCAAGCAGCAGGTTGGAATGCTGATGGTCGGGATTGTTCAACTCGTCCTCCAGCAGCTCCAACGCAATCTCACCCATCCTGACCTCGTGCTGCTGGATGCTGGTGAGCGGGATGATCGCCGAGTTGCTGAACGCCAAGTCGTCGCAACCCATCACCGCAACGTCTTGGGGGACGCGCAGTCGGCCGTCCCTCACCAAGACCTGCAAGACCCCGATCGCCAGCAGGTCGCTGGTGCAGAAGATGGCGTCCGGGCGCTCATCGGCAGGCAGATCGAGGATGGCTTCGGCGACCCGGCAACCGCACGCGATCGAGGTGTTGTCCACCCGCAGAAGCATGGCTTCGACGCCGGATTCGTGGGCCACCTGCCAGGCGCCACGCCACCGCCGGTTGGGTGAGGTCTGATCAGCCGGTGCGACTACTGCAATTCGGCGCCGGCCAGTCCCGACCAGGTGCTCGCAGGCCAATCTGCCGGAGGCGAAGTCATCTGCGGCCACCGAACACAGCCGTCCGCTGGGGTCGTGGGTGGATGCCAGCACGACAGGGGTGCCACGCTCGCTGATGGCCAACTCGGTCGAAACGTCGAGTGACCTCGGGGAAACGATGATGCCGCGGACTCGCTGCTGCTCGAACAACGACAGGTAGTGGCGTCGGCGGCTCAGGTCGCCCTGGCTGTGCGCGACGAAGAGGTAGAGATCTCGGCGCTCGGCCTCCTGCGCGATGCCAAGCCCCAGGTTGGCGAAGTACGGGTTGATGGGGTTGGGATACAGGTAGCCAACCATTGCCGAGCTGCCGACCTTCAGCTGCCGAGCGGCGTGGTTGGGGACGTAACCCAGCTCTTCGATCGCGGCCCGGACTGCGGCGCGGCGCCGCTCGGAGACGCGTTCGGGACGGTTCAGCACGTGCGAGACCGTACCCACCGAGACCCCAGCAGCCTGGGCCACGTCCTTGATTCCCACGCGAGGGGGTCGCGCTGTCATGGGAGCTAGTCAATCATCGCCGACTGTTGCCCGCCGGGGCTGTCCACCAGACAAGCGGACGGGCAACAGCTGCGGCGAGCGGCTAGCCGAACTGGGCTTGTCTGCCGATAGTGCCGACGAGGCTCTCGCGGTAATCGGCAGCTGTCATGCGCGCCAACTCGGCCTCGGCCTCCGCGATGCGGACGTCGAGGTTCATGCGGTGGGCCACCCGGTAGTTCCCCTCGGCCGAGGAGAACTCGCGCAGCCGGTCCAGTCCTCGCTGCTGATGGGCGACGTCCAGGTCGCGCTTGGCGTCCAGCCGTGCCGCGTACCAATCGCTGGCAAGCACCGACTCGCGGGTGAAGAGCTCTCGGAACTCTGGTGTGTCCAGCTTCCAGCCCTCAGCGGTCTGACCGTTGGCCATGATCTCCAGCAGCCCCTTGAGCGGGGGAACCGCCAACTCAATGCCGCCATCGTCGAAGTAGGCCTGGGCCACCCGCTGGTGGGTGGTCACGATGACGTCCATCGACTCGGCGAAGACCGCTTCGTCCTGCAACTCGGGTCGCAGCATGTCCTCGGTGAAGACCACATCGGGGTGCAGGAAGATGCGACCGAAGTAGGTGGTTGCGAACCGCTCGTTCATGCGGAAGCCGAGCCGGGAGGCCAAGACTCGGCGTCCCTCGTAGTCGAAATCCTCCACCTTCTCCAGGTAACCGTCCGCGATCAGCGTGGGCGCCCGACGCTCGTCCGGGCTCATCCGGCAGAAGATCTCCGGAATCAGCATCGAGATGTCGTGGTTGACGCGGACCTTCGGGCCGATGTAGCCCGCGGAACTGAGCCAGCCGTCGTAGCCGGTCAATGCGTAGGCCAGGAAGTTGTTGTTCAGGTCGACGATCGGCAGCAGCGCATTGAACGGGCCCTTGGTGAGGGCGCCCTCGCTGCCGGCGCCGGTGGTTGACGGCGACTTGCCGGTCATCGAGGCGATGAACTCCATGAACAGTTCGGGCAACTCCATGTAGTGCAGCGGGTTGTACACGCACAGCGGCGGCACGCCCTCTTCCGGCGGATTGTTGCGGCGTCCTGCGGCGACGATGTCGACCGGCATCGGTGCAACTGACGTGGTCGGCAGCTGGCGGACCAGTTTGGACGCCAGTTCGGCCGCGGCCGTCGCCTTGGGATTGGCGACGTCAGGACGAATCTGCAGGTAGCGCGGGTTCTTCGAGCGCTTGCCGTCGACGATGCGTGGCTGGTCGGAGGCGATCCAGAACTGCGGCGACGCGTCATCGGTCAGCTGGGCGACCCGGCGGATCAGATTCTTCATCGGCTCGGTGTACTCGCTGAAGGCCTGCGCGCTTCCCATCAGGTCGCGGGCCGCTTCATGGGTGAGCGGCTCGAAGTTCGAGATGAACGTGCCAGGCTGCGACAGGTCGATCTCGGCCTGCTTGTCGTAGCCACGGTTGATGGCGTCATCCGGCCGCTGGAAGAGGAGCTGCTCACAGTTCTCCACGAACTTGCGCGACAGCCCGCCCTGGTTGCCGAAGCCCTCCGGAGCCTTCTGGAAGGGCAGGCAGACAGTGGAGGCGGTGATGTCGTCCTCAGTCTGCACCTTCAGCGCCGGGCTGAAGTCGGGACGCAGGCTGAACAGGCGCCAGGAGCCGTCGGGCTGGAAACCGACCCGCAGCTGGTTGGCGATGATCTTCTCGCCGTCCAGCCGCAGCGCGTTGCCCGGGCGGCCGTTCATGATGCCGACGCTGAAGTGGCTGCGCCAGTCGTCACCCCATTCCGGCTTGTAAAAGCGCTTGACCGTGAACAGCAGCTCTTTCACGTGCGCCGGGATCGAGCGCAGGTAGTGGTTGTAGTCGTCGTGGTAGGCGCTGCTCGGGGTGAGCAACTTGATGACCGAGCCGAGACTGCGTCGAGACGACATGATCGGACGACGGTCCTTGCCGTTGTACTCCGGATTGGCGAACCGGTCGGAGAAGTCGGAGTCGAGCAGCCGCTGGACGTGGCGCATGTCTTCTTCGTAATTGGCGGCATAAGTGTTGCCGAAGACGAACGCGTCCGACAACGACTTGCTGATCTCGGACTTGCCGCCACCCGAGACAGTCGCCGGCTTGTGGCATTCGGTGGAGATCGGAGAGACGTCGATCAGGTGCCATTGGGTCTCGTCCGATTCACGGTGCTTGGCGTAGACGCGGTATCCGATCGGGGTGATGTAGACCTTGCCGGTCAGCAGCTTGATGGTCTGCACCTGATCGTCGGAGTCGGTCCAGCTGATCGTCTGGTTGCGCATCGAGTACGTCGCGCCGCCGGGGACGAGCACCAGGTGCGGGTGCAGCCGATCGAAGGCGTGGCCTTCGGGTTGCGGGTCGAACCGGTCGGGGTCGCGGGCGAGCACGTCTTCGATCCGGTAGCTGTCTGGGGTGTACTTGTCGAGGAACTCCTGGCCGGCGTTGTAGGTCGGGAAGATCCGCGCGCCGCCGGCATGTTCCTCCTCGGCGCAGCCGAGCAGGTTCGCGGCATACGACAGCTGGGTCTTGACTTCTTTCTTGCAGTAGCCGAAGTAGTTGTCGGCGATGACGGTCACCATGACGCCGCGCTCGTCGCGGGCGCAGAGCTTGAACGCCTGACCGCCGTTGTAGCGCTCGTCCTCGTCCTGCCAGCATTGGCCATCGCGGCGCTCACGCTCGGTGGCGTCATCCCAGTGCGGCATACCCAGGCTCTTCTTGGTCACCTTCGTGAGGTGGGGCGCGAGGATGACGCATCCGGTGTGCCCCGACCAGCCGTTCGGGTCGAGTGCAGCGTCGTTCTCGGGCAACTGCGGATCGCCGGCGTTGCCGAAGATGCCTTCGACGAAGTCGAGGTTGCAGACCAGGCCGCCAGGGACGATGAAGCGGGTTTCCATGGTCTTCGCGGGCCCGCGTCCCGGCACGGCCGGAACTACCAATGGACGCATCATCAAGGACACGAAGCAGGCGGCCGGGGTCGCCTGGTTGGCGGTGTAGGGCAGCACCATGTCCTCGTAGGGAGCCTTGAAGGCCAGCTGCAGCATCTGCGCGAAGACGTCTTTTCGGACCGAGATCTTGTCGTCGGGAATCGGCAGACCGCCCTGCGAGATGTGGAAGACGCCTGCGGTGGTGCGCCGGTCGTTGGCCGGGTTGTGCAGGACGCCGTTCGCGAGCCGGTAGCTCGCCAGCAGCGGCGAGTGGAACTCGTCGCCATCGAACGGCAGACTCAGTCCGCGGGCGAGCCCCGCCTGGTCGAGGATGAGCGTCTGGTGCGGCAGTTGGGGCTGCACCGATGCGTCCGACAAGTAGTCATCCAGGAAGTCTTGGATGCGCTGGTCAGCCGGGCAGAGCCGATCGGACAGACGGCGCGAGAGCTCACGCTGCCGGGCGAGCAGCGGCTCCGCGAGCCCGATCTCGCCCTCCGTGCCTTCGGTGAAGGGCAGCTCGAGCAAGGCCAGTCGAAGGTTGATCGCGGCGTTCAAGGTATCGGAGGTCATGGCGCCCAGTTTTCCAGATCGCCCGCAGCGTGGAGAGCTTCGCCTCAACAAGCCTGTCAAATGGTTGGTGTTGCCAAGCAGTTGCCATCATCTGGGGCTGATGATTCGGCAACGGCCGCGGGAATAGGGAACTTCGGCTGCTCACAGTGTCGTCCACAGGCGACGTCGACGAGTGCACAGCGCCTTCCGGTTGTCCCCAGGTTGTCCCCAATGGCTGTGGATCGTGGGCGGCAGACAGGGATCAACCACTAGCTGGGCCGCTCACACGGCCAACGACCGGGCCCGCAGTTTCGCCAACCCCGAGACCGGTCCGCTGAACCGCACCTCCGCGGCTCGCTCGCGTCCGAACAGCCAAAGCACGAGTTCGCTCGGCTCGCCGCTGACTGTGACCGGGGCACGGCCGGTCGCCACCACCGCCAGCTCGTCGGTTGGACGCCCGTCCCGCACGCGCTGCAAGAGCACACCGACCCGCACGCCCCGCAGTCGCCGGGTGGCCAGCTTGATCGCGGCATCCCAGAGCAGGTCGTCGGTCTCGGCGCCCAGCACCCGAGGGCGGACATCGAACGAACCGCCCCGCCGGAGGTCCTCGTGATGGACGAAGAACTCCAGTGCATTCGCTCGCTCGTCCACGGCAGGCACCCGCATCGGGTTGAGTCGGCCCGGGCCCTGGGCCACCATGGCAACCAGTTGGTCGAAATCGGTCTCGGCCATCAGCTTGGCCATCCGGCGTTCCGCGGTGGGCTTGAGCGCCGGTACCGCGATGCCCGCGGCCGCGACCGGATCGCTCTCACGAAGGTGCAGATGCGCAGCCAAGTGGAAGGCGGTCCAACCGGCGCACAGGGTGGGGGCGTCCGGGCCGAGCGTCGACATCAGTTCGCACAGTTCTTGGCGCTCAGATCGAGCCAGGGAGATGCTCATGGACCAAACTTAATCGTCGACCGATCCGACGGCTCAATGACCGGCCACAAGGCGCAGATTCAGCCTTAGGCTAAGGCAGTCTCAGCCCGTAGTCCCTGGAGGACACATGAACCTGGAGAAAGTCGTCTTCGGCTTCTTCATCACCCTCGCCGCCGCCCTCAACTTCGGTTTCTGGACGGGCCCCATCGACAACGTGATGGTGCACAACGGCGCAGAGCTTGCGGCAGCCCTGGTGGCGAGCCTGGTGGCCACCGTCCTCAAGTTCGGAGACCGCACCCAGCTGGGGGCCGTCCACTTGGCCACCAGCCTGGTGGCCGACCTGCAGTTGGTGGTCGCGGCCATCGTCTGGGTCTGGGCCCACGAAATGACCAGCGACGGTATGACGCCCGCGCACATGTCGATCGTGGTCTCGATGTCTGGCGGTGCACTGTTGGCCAACTTCATCTCGGTGGTGCTGATGGTCAGCGAAATCGTGCAGGTCCGGCGCTGAGCTGAGTTCCGATGCCCTCCCATACCGCAGCCACGCGTCAAGCGGTGCTGAGCGACGTCTTCTACCTGGTCCTGCGAAGGATGAGGTTCCCGCTGCTGCTGGTTATCGGGGTGTACACGTTCTGCACGGCCGGGCTGTCCATGATCCCCGGGACCGACGCCAACGGAGATCCGACCGCACCGCTCACCGTCTTCGAAGCGTTCTACGTGGTCAGTTACACCTCGACGACCATCGGCTTCGGCGAGGTACCTGGTCCGTACAACGCCGCGCAGCGGATGTGGATGACCATGACCATCTACGTCTCGGTGGCTGTATGGACCTATTCGCTGTTCAACGTCATCGCGCTCCTGCAAGACCAGGGATTCCAGAACGCGGTGAAGATCTCGCGGTTCGCGCGTCGTGTCGGGCAGATGCGTCAACCCTTCTACATCGTCTGTGGCATCGGCGAGACCGGACGCCTGGTCTGCCACGGGCTGGACCACCTGGGGCTGCGTTTCGTCGCGATCGATGAGGACCCGTTGCGCATCCAAGAGATGCGACTGGACGAGTTCTCGCTCGACCCTCCGGCGGTCGAAGGGGACGCCAGCCAGCCGGGGCTGCTCGAGCATGCCGGCCTGCTGAACCCGAACTGTCGGGGTGTGGTCGCCCTGACCGATGACGATCGCAGCAACCAGGCGATCGCGGTCACCGTCCGGCTGCTGTCGCCGCGGGTGCCGGTGCTGGCCCGCATTCGCAACGCCGAGACCGAGACCCACATCGGTGTCTTCGGCGGTGACGTGGTCATCAACCCGTTCGAGAGGTTCGCTGAGTACCTGGCGGCGGCCATCGCCGCTCCCGAACGCTATCGGCTGCGCGAGATGCTGACCGCGCTGGCGGGCGCCCCGATCATTCCCCTAACCAGGCCCCCGAAGGGCCACTGGATCATGTGTGGCTACGGACGTTTCGGGCACGCGGTCACCGAGTCATTGCGTGCCGCCGGCATGGACATCAGCGTGGTCGACAACCTGCACTTCGACGAGGGCGGAGTGGACGTCAGAGGCACCGGGATCAGCAGCGAAGACCTGAAGGCGGCGGGTATCGACCGGGCGGTTGGTTTGGTGACCGGCAACGCGTCCGACACGAAGAACCTCGCCATCGCGGTGACCGCCCGAGCACTCAACCACAACCTCTACATCATCAACCGGCAGAACCAGCTGAACAACGGCCCGCTCTTCGAGGCGTTCCACCAAGACCTTCTGATGGTGCCGAGCCGCGTCGTGGCGCAGGAGTTCCTGGCCCGCATCACGACCCCCATGCTCAGCCGTTTCCTGCGGCTGATTCCCCAGCTCAGCGAGGCGCGCAGCGCAGCCATCTACGCCGAGCTGGCGAAGCTCGACCCGGGGCGTCACCCCGAGGTCTGGGATCTGACGATATCTCCGCAGTGCTCGCCGGCCGCAGCCGAACTGACCCAGGCCGGCGGCCGGTTCACCGTGGGTCATCTGCGGGCCGATCCGTTCGATCGGGGCCGCCGGATGGGCCTGATGGTCCTGCTGGTGCGGCGTGGCAACACGAGCTTCCAGTTGCCAACGGACGATTTCCTGCTGCAACTCGGCGATCGCCTGCTGCTCGCCGGGTCGCCGCGGGCGAAACGTCATGTCGAGCTGACCTTGGACAACCCCAACCACCTGAACTACGTCCTCACCGGTCAGGAGAGCCGCGGGGGAGCCGTCTGGCGCTGGCTGACCCGCAAGCACCCGCCGGAGGTCGTGCCGTTGCCGAGCCCCCAAGAGGTGCTCCCGCCGCTGACACAAGACGTGGGGCCCGATGACCTGAACCACGACTTCAACACTTTCGACTACCGGGGCTGATGCCGGCCGGGTGTCGAGGGCTTACCGGATCAGCGGGACGATGGCCGGTGGTCCGGGCAGGGTAGCCTGCCAAGGTCGAGGGGAGCTTGCCGTGGTCTGGACATGGGTGCCGATGGTGATCGCTGCCTTGATCGTGGGCATCGCGAAAACTAGCTTCGGCGGCCTCGGCTCGATCGCCGTGGCGCTGCTGGCGTTCGTGATGCCCACCAAGGAGTCCACCGCCGCTGCACTGTTGCTGTTGATCGTCGGTGACATCGTGGCGGTGCTGCGCTACCGAAGTAACGCCGACTGGGGTCTGCTCAAGGGGCTGCTGCCCGCGGTGGTTCCCGGTCTGCTGCTCGGCGCGGTCTTCATCTGGGCGGTGGACGACCTCGTGCTGCGCCGGTCGATCGGCGCGCTGCTGCTCGTCTCGGTCCTGGTGCAGCTGGCGACCAAGCTGCGCGCCCCGAAGTCGACGCAGCTGTCGGACGACAACCACCGTCCACCACGGGCCCTCACCATCGGGGCCGGTATGGCCGCTGGCTTCACGACCATGGCGGCCAACGCCGCCGGCCCGGTGACCGCGCTCTACCTGCAGCTGTCGCGGGTCGACAAGATGCGATTCCTGGGCACCTCGGCGTGGTTCTACTTCATCGTCAACCTTTCGAAGACACCGCTCAGTGCGTCCTTGGGGCTGTTCACGCCTCGGGTGCTGTCGTCGGCTGTGGTTCTGGTGCCGGTGGTCTTGGTCGGCACGGTGATCGGCGTCCAAGTAGTCCGGCGGGTTGACCAGCGGGCCTTCGACCTACTGACGCTCGCCACCTCGGTGGTGGCCGCCGGGGCCCTGATCGTGCTGTGACGGCAGGAGTCGACGATGGCGTTTCCGAATGCCGGGGTCAGCCGTCGACGCCGGGGCTGACGGCGCCTGACCCGCGGTCGAGTTCGGTGATCAAGGCGTCGGTGATGCGACGTTGTTGGTCGCACTGCTGCAACTCGCTGGCGTACAGCTGTGTGGTGTCGTCCCTGGCTTGGGCGACCACGGTGTTCGCATCGGCGCACGGTGGGATCGGACCGGTGTTGAGGGCCCGGTGCAGTGCTTGTAGGAGGGCCTCCTGGTGGGCCAGCGGGTAGTCGACGGTGCGCACCTCGCCTTCTTCCTCTTCCACTCGCCGGACGGTGCCGTCGGTGATTGAGACGGTCCAGGTGACTCGCCAGGCCGACTCGTGGGGGAAGCCGACGCTCCAGATCACTGTCGCGTGGGTGTAGTTGGGGCGCGCACCGCCGCTGCAAGCGGTGATGGCCAGCAGCGTGCCGATGAGCAGGCCGATCAGGGCAATTTTGGGTTTCATGTAGCCCTCAGTGGACGCGCTTGTAGGGGGTGTAACCGTGGTGCGGTGTCGTGCGCGGGGCGAGGATGACCACCTGCTGCGGCGCCAAATCGATGGTGATCATGCCGTGGTAGTTGCGGTGGTGCCGACCGGTGAGGAGGTCGTCCATGCCTGCGATGTCCATCAGCTTCGAGTCTGGCAGCAGCACCGTCTCGAGCACCGGTTCGGACGATGGGTTGACCAACACGACCACGATGTCCGCGGCCCGGTCGGTGTGGCGTTCGAAACCCAGCAGCCGGTCGGTCTCCAGCCAGCGCAGATCGCCGACGCGCAGCGCGCGGCAGTCGCGTCGTAGTTCGATCAGTTGCCGGTGCAGGCCGAGGGTGGGGTTGTCGTCGTTGACCAGGTCCCAGCGCAGCGGGGCCCGGTTGGCGGGGTCGGAACCGCCTGTCTGACCGAGCTCGGAACCGTAGTAGAGGTTGACTGCGCCGGGCAGGGTGAACTGCAGGATGGTCGCCAGTCGGCGGGCGGCGGCGTCGGGGACGGTCTCGGTGACGCGGGCCACGTCGTGGTTGTCGAGGTAGATCCAGCACTTGAGCAGGTGCTCAAAGTCGGCGTCGGCGTACAGGCGCTGCAGCATTCGCTGCGCATGGCTTGGGGTGATGTCGTGGTTGGCGGTCATCAAGATGATCTCGCGCAACGTGAATGCCAGCACGGCGTCGAGTGCGGGGAACCACTCGGCCGGATAGTTGCAGACCTCGCCGAGCACCAGCGAGCCGGGCTTCTCGTCGTGGGCGGCAGCGGTGAGTTCAGCCAGGTGGGCCGTGCCGATCTCGAATGCGACGTCGAGCCGCCAGCCGTCGACGCCGTCGCGCAGCCAGCTCCGGACGACCGAGTCGGACTTCTCCCACAGGTGCTCGCGGACCGCAGGCTCCTCGATGACCAGTTCCGGCAGGTTCACTGCCTTGGCCCAGGCACGGGCGCCGCCGGGGTAGTCGTCGTTGAAATCGAACCACCGGCGGGTGGCGGCGGCCGGGTCTGCGGCGGCGGCTCGAAACGCGGGCGATTGGCGTCCCATGTGGTTGAAAACCCCGTCGAGGACCAGCCGCAGGCCTCGGTCGTGCAGGTCGGACGCGAGGGCTTTGACGTCGTCCCGGCTGCCGTACTCGGGACGAACCTGCTGGTAGTCGAGGGCGTCGTAGCCGTGGTTGGTCCAGGCCAGGTGGATCGGGCACAGGTAGACCACGTCGGTGCCCAGGTCTGCGATGTAGTCGAGGTGACGCCGCAGGCTGTCGATGTCACCGCCCCAAAAATCGAGCTCGTGCGACCAGACCTCGTGCTCGGCGAGGTAGACCCCCCGGGTGGGTGTCTCCTCCCAGCTGCGCAGTCGTTTGGGCTCGGGGTAGAGGCCTGCCTTCGCCGCCAGCCGGGCACTCGGGGCGAAACGGTCCACGATCAGCTGGTAGACCACAGCGCCGTTGCGCCAGTCGGACTCCCGGCTCTCGTAGCGTCCGGCGAGTTGACGGTCATGGTCGTTCGCGTACTCAACGGGCATGGCCCCCATGTTATGTGGCCAGCGGTTGCTGTCGCGAAGTTAGGGGATAGCTGCCAGGTCGCCTAAACTGATGCGCTGTGACCCCTCAGCGCCTTGTTCCGAAACTGCTGGCAGGAGCCACAGCCCTGGTGATCGCTTTGGCCGGCTGTTCGTCAACTGGCTCTGACACCGCGCAGGTTTCCGCTGCATCAAGTGACTCTGCCGACCCGACCGCGGCTGGCGAGCCGACCGCGACGACGCAGCCCGCTGCCCCGCAGACGACTGCGGCGCCCGAGGAACCCGCCACCGTTGAGCCGGCACCGACTCCGGAATGGGTGGCCGCGACGCCCGCCGACCCGCGTCCGTTCAGCGAACCCGAGCTGATCCCGCAAGAGCTGAGCGTCGGCGTGCAGTCGCCGCTGGTTCGGGAGCTCCAGGTCCGGCTGCGGCAGGCCAGGTACCTGGCCATCGTCGACGTCACCGACATGTTCGGTGAGCAGACCCGCGCCGCGGTGGTCAATTTCCAGCGCGACAACGGCCTGCCCACCACCGGCATCGTCGGGCAGCTGACCTGGGACGCGCTGCTGCCCAAGTCGCATCAGCCGACCGATGCCGAGCTGACCAATACCGATGTCGGCCCGTGGTTCACCGGTCCGATGCACCCCGGCTTCATCATGGAGGTCCAGCACCGGCTGACCCAGGTCGGCATTTACCAGGGACCGGTCAACGGCGAGTTCGACCAGCCAACCAAGGACGCGATCGCGGCCTTCCGCACCAGCATCGGGTTGTCGGCGGGCGAAGTGATGGACGAGCGCGCCTGGGTGAACCTGCGCGGTCGCACCCGCAACCCCAGCTACGCTGAGCTCTTCACGGCGCCCCCGGCCAGCACCGAGACGCAGGACCTCGATCCGCGCTGCCTGACCGGCAAGGTGGTCTGCATCTCCAAGGAGCAGCTGAAGATGTCGTTGGTGGTGGATGGGCAGATCCAGTTCACCAGGCCGGCCAGGTTCGCGCGTCCCGGTTACGAGAGCCCGGTGGGCGAGTTCCGCGTTTGGTACATGAACAACGAGACCGTCTCGAGCATTTTCGGCGAGCGAACACCGATGCCGTACGCGATCTTCTACAACGGTGACGTAGCCATCCACTTCTCAGATGACTTCGCCGACAACGGCTACGCCGGCGGCTCACACGGCTGCAGCCAGTTGAAGGACTACCAGGTTGCCAAGTGGCTCTACGAGCAGATGCAGGTCGGCGACCGCATCGTGGTCTACTGACATCGACTCGTGGGCAGACTCGGCGTGCCGGCCAGGCTGCTCGCGGATTGATCAGCTTGTCCGGGCCGGGTGGCGGGCGACCGCGAGGTGGCGTTGGCGACGTAGACGCCCAGCATGATCACCACGCCCCCGATCACCTGGAGCGGGCTGAGACGTTCGCCGAGTACCAGGGCAGCGGCCAGCACGGCGGTCAGCGTGGACAGCCCGATGAAGGTCGAGTAGCGGTTCGATCCCAGGTTGGCGATCGCCACCGTCTGCAGGAAGAACGCGCCCAGGGACGATCCCAGCGCGAGATAGCCGATGCCGGCCAGCAGTTCCGGATGCGTCAGCGGGATCGCCAGCACCTCGACGGTCCGCCCGTCGCCGGTCGCCTCGACGAGGGCGATCGTGGTAAAAACCACCGCGCCCACCGCCAGCATCGCGAACGTCTTGTCCAGCGCGCTGGAGGAGTCGTCACGTTCGGCGAAGACCGTGTACAGCGAGTAGGACGCCACGGCTGCCAACAGCAACAGGTAGCCGTACGGATTGAATCCCGTGGCCACCCCGCCCGCCGCGATCGTCGCGAACACACCGGCGAACGTGATCAGGATGCCGGTCACCTGCCGGGGTGACGGTGGGCGTCCCAGCACCAGCCAGGACGCGAGCAGGATGCCGACCGGGGCGGTCGCGATCAGGATGCCGCCCTCGGACGCTGTAGTCCGCTGCACGCCGAGTGTCTCCGCGGCGTAGTAGAGCAGCGGCTGGAACAGGGCGAGCAGCAGCAGCGGACGCAGGCTGTGGCGGGTCAGCGTGAGGCGGACGACGCGAGTTGCCAGCAGGACGCCCATCGCGCCCAGCGCGACGCTGAACCGCCACGCCAGCAGCGCGGCCGGGCTGATCGTTTCGACCGCGTCCTTGGTGAAGACGAAGCTGCAGCCGTACAACAGTTCGGTGGCCACCGCGGCCGCTACCCCGAGTGCCCCGCGGTTTGCCCTCACGCCCAGTCCGGGTCGGTGTAGATGCTGTCGCCGATGAACTCCCGAAGGATCGAGTTGCAGGGGATGCCCTTGCTGTCGACCGGGTCGAAGAAGGTGAGCAGGTTGAGCAGCCGGTCCCTGGTGGCGGCGAACTCACTGTCGTCCGGGATCGTCGCCAGGCACTCGTCGGCCAGCGGCCGCAGCGCGTTCATCTCGTACATCAGGCTGGAGTTGAACATCATGTCCGCCTCCTCCTGATACCGGAAGATGTGGTTGTACTCGCCGCGCCGCACGCTGGCCCACTGCCGGATGGTGTCTGCCGGCATGGTGCCGCGGTACCGGTTGTCGCGCACGATGCGTCGCAGCAACCTGATCTCGGTGGTCGGGACGCGGTTCATCAGGTCGATGTTCAGGCCGCCCAGGGCGCTGACGTAGAGCTTGAACAGTTGGGCGGTCGGCAGGTGGCCGGTGATCGCGGGGTTCAGCGCGTGGATGCCCTCAATGAGCAGCACCTGGTCGTTGCCGACCACCATCGGGATGGTTTGTTCGTCCGGTGCGCCGCGCTCGAAGTCGAAGATCGGCGTTTCCACCGCCTCGCCGTCGACCAAGCGGCTGAGGTGATCGCGCAGCAGCGGCAGATTGAGCGCGTCGATCGTGTCGAAGTCGAAGTTGCCCTCGGCGTCCCGTGGCGAGACGGCCCGGTCGAGGAAGTAGTTGTCGAGCGACAGCGAGACCGGCTTGAACCCGTTCACCTGCAGCTGGGTGGCCAGCCGCTGCGCGGTGGACGACTTGCCCGAGGACGAGGGGCCCGCAATGAGCAGCACGCGCAGCGCCCGGCGTTGCGCCAGGATCTGGTCGGCGATGTCGGCCAGTTGCTTCTCGTGCAGCGCCTCGGCGATGCTGATCAGGCGCAAGGAGCGGCCCTGCTCGATCCAGAGGTTCACGTCGGCAGAGGTCTCGACGTCGATCTTGCCCAGCCACAGCTGGTTGTTTTCGTAGGCTGCGCTCAGGTGCACCGGCGGGATGAGTGGGCTGCCGTTGCCCTTGTCGATGTCCCCGAAGTCGACGATGAACCCGTAGCTGTACGGGATGAGCGCGAATGGCTCGACGCGGGAGGCGTCCTCGTTGGCTGGATAGACCGCGTCCACCACCAGGTCACCGACCTGATAGCGGTAGTAGCCGCCGTGTCTGCCCAGCAGCCGAATGTCGCCACCGCTGGCAACCCACTCCCGCAGCTGCTCGTCCACCGCCTTCACCTCTCTCGGCGACATGACCGAGCCGGCCAGGTTGCAGAAGACACCCTCCAGGATGGAGTACGAGGTCTTCAGCGACTCGTCCGGGAAGAGGTCGTGCACAACCTTGGCCAGGCCGAGCTTGACCGTCTGGCGCTCCATCCGCAGGTGGGTCTCACGCATGCGGTCATTGTGGCACTGGGGCCCTGGGCCGGCACAGTCGAGACCAGGGGTGGCGGGCGGACACACCCCAGACCCACTAGGGTCGTCCCATGCAGAATGAGGCGAACGAACCCCGTGGCTGGCTCGGGTGGCTGCGTCCGGATTTCGTCGTGGCCACCGTGCTCGACCTCACCGGAGAAGACATCAAACGGATGTCGCCGGCCACTCGCGCGGTCTGCCTCGACATCGACGGGACGATCACCGACTACCATGCGCCCTCGGTTCCGGAGCGGTCCGTCGAGCGGTTGCAGAGCTACAACGAGACCGGATTGCTGACCTTCATCATCAGCAACTGCCACGACGAGCGGGTCACCGAGGTGCACCGCTTGTTCGGACCGTTGGTCACCGGCGTCCTCACCCCGGGCGACGCCGTCGATCCTGCAGACCCTCGTGACCGGCCCGGCAGGCACATCAAGCCGTCCCCCGACATGCTGGATGTGGTCGCCCAGCGGTACGGCCTGGCTTCGCGTGAACTGTTGATGGTCGGAGACCAGCTCTTCAAGGACGTTCTGTCGGCGAGGCGGGCCGGTGCGGCGTCCGTACTCGTGCCGCGGGAGGGCAGCAGGGATCACCTCGGGGTGCGGATCTTCCAGCGCCCGATCGAGGCAGTGCTGCGGGCGATGCTGCGCTTGCCTGTCAAGCGCAGGTCGTGGCCGCGGCGGCTGACGCGGGCACCGCGCTGAACCTGGCCCGACGCCGAACAGGGCCCGACGCTGAACAGGTGCGGCAGTTGCGCCCGTGAGGCGGGAAAACCTATGGCCAAGGCTTGTTGATCAGAGTAAAATTGTTGGTCACCCAAGGGTGTTCGGGGCCAGTCATCAGAAGGGAAGTGAGCGTGATGGCTGCTACTCACAAGACTCCCGCCGCGTTGACGACACTGTTCGTCCTGCTGCTCGGATTGCTGTTCCCTGCGGCGGCGAACGCGGCGAGCCCATCGATCCTCGTCTCACGCGTGACTACTTCGGCGAAGGTGATGGCACTGACCTTCGACTTCGGCAGCGACCCGGGCAACGTCTGGCGAATCCTGCAGGTTCTGGCCGACCGCGGCGTCAAAGCGACCTTCTTCGTCACCGGGGAAGCCGCCGCCAACCACCCGGATGTCATCCGGTCTGTGGTGGCCCAAGGGCATGAGATCGGGAACCACTCCTATTCGCACCCGTACTTCACGCAGCTCACGTCGGCACAGATGGCCGACGAACTCTCTCGCACCGCCACCGCCATTCGCAACGCCACGGGTCAGTCACCCCAACCGTTCTTCCGGCCACCCTACGGGGACTACAACTCGCCCGTGCTGCAGGCGGCGGGCGATGCCGGCTACACCCACACGATCATGTGGACCATCGACACCGTCGACTGGCAAGGAGTGTCATCGGCGGCCGTGCGTGACGCCGTGCTGTCGCGCGCGACTCCCGGCGCCATCGCGCTGATGCATGTCGGGGGTGGCGCCAGCGGAACTCCGGACGCGTTGCCCGCGATGATCGACGGGCTCCGGGCGGCCGGGTACCAGCTGGTCACGGTCTCGGAACTGTTGGGGTCGACCCCCACCGGGCAGACCCTCTACGTGGTCAAGCCGGGCGACACCCTCTACCGGATCGCCAGCCTCTACGGCGTGCCCGTGTCGGCGATCGTCAGTGCGAACAACATCGCCAACCCCAACCTGATCTACCCCAACCAGGTGTTGGTGATCCCGACCGGCGCCACGCCATCGCCATCAACCGGAAGCTACACGGTGCAACCCGGTGACACGCTGTACCGGATCGCCGCCCGGTACGGAACCACGGTCACCGCCATCGCCAATGCGAACAACATCGCCAACCCGAACCTGATCTATCCCGGCCAGGTCTTGGTGATTCCGGGCGGCGGCAGTACGCCGCCGGCGACACGCACCTACACGGTGCAGCCCGGTGACACTCTGTACAGCATCGCGGGCAGATACGGCACGACGGTCAATGCCATCGTCACCGCCAACAACATCGCCGATCCCAACCTGATCCTTCCAGGTCAGGTGCTGGTCATCCCCGGGTAAGGCCATGGCGTCACCGATCAGGACGGTCATCGCCGCCGTGGCCGCCGCCACACTGGTGGCGTGCACCGGCTCCGGCGGCGATGTCCCCACCACCGTCGCGCCGACCAGCGGGGCGGCCACGCAATCGTCGGCCACCAGCGGGGCGACCAGTCTTCCTTCGACGCAATCCGTGACCCCGCCCAGCGTCCCGTCGGCAGCCCAGCTGGTCGGCCGACTGGCCACCCCGGCCGACCTCGGCCCGGGTTGGAGTCTTTGGGAGGGCTTCGCGGACTGGCCGGGTGGCGCCCCCGGGGCGTTGCCGGACGAGCAACGCGCGCTGCTGCCTCAGCTTCCGCTGTGCCCACACGCAAGTGCGGAGGCTCGCGCGCTGGCGGAAGGCCTGCAGTGGCAGGGGTTCACCCAGTTGCACCAACAGACCCCAGATCCGTTCGCGACCATGGTGGTGGCCCAGCAACTGCTGTTGGCCGACCAGCCCGACCGGATCGAGGCCACCTTCGCCACGCTCCGGGACGGCCTGGCCGCCTGCCTGACCAAGAATCTGCCGGCGGGGGAGTGGGAGATCGGGCTGCGGGAGTCGTTCGACGTCCCGGCGGTGGGTGATGACGTCTTCGCCGAGCGCAGCTCCAGCTTCGACCCGGGCGAAGCCAGACGCGACACCCGGCTGGTGCTGGTACGGGACGCGGCGATGCTGATGTTGATCCAGATCGACGAGGTGTTGATCAGAGCAGACGCCGAACCCACGCTGACCACGGACGTAGTCAACTCCGTCATCGTCACGATGGCCGACAAGCTGTCCTGATCACCCCCGGCTGAGGATTGCAGACCTCCCGAGCCGGGGTCCGCAGACCTCCTAGCTCTCTTCGCGAAGCCGTGGCAGCGCGAAGTTCTGCGGCCGGATGCCGTGCTTGTCGGCGTAGAAGTCGCGGATGCGGTCCATGTCGGCGGTGACGTCCCCGCTGATGGTGATGGATGGGCCCAGGCCTGCAGTGTGGGTGGCCGAATCGACGTAGCCGAGCACCACCGGCAGGTCGGCGTCCCGGGCGATGCGGTAGAAGCCGGACTTCCAACGCCCCCCGCCCCGGCGGGTGCCCTCGGGTGCGATGACGAGCATCAGGGGACGTCCCGTCCGCGCCCGGACGACGATCTCGTCCACCAGGCCGGCAGGGTTGCCGCGGTCGACCGGGAGCCCGCCGAGGGCGCGCATCACCCACCCAAAGGGCGGCTTGAACAGGGTGTGCTTGCCGAGCCATTTCGGTGACAGCCCCAAGTCCCAGCAGATCGCGAGCATGAAGACGAAGTCCCAGTTGGAGGTGTGCGGGGCACCGATGAAGACCGCAGAGCCTGAGGCGGGTGGTGGTTCGGAACGAAGGCGATAGCCCGAGACCGCCCAGAAGGCGCGGGCAAGCAGAGGCCTTACAACCATGGCGACACGCTACCGAGGTGGGCGTCCATCAACTCCCGAGCCCACACGCTCAGCTGCGACCAGCGGGCGTCGGTGGCGCCGGCGTCCACCTGATCGGCGAAAGCGACGAGTTCGTGGTGCATGTTGTCGGGCGCGGCGGTGGGCACGTCGTACAGCACCTCCGGTTCACCACCGCGTGGCCACAGCACGATCATCGAGGTCTCGCCCACGTCGTCGAGGGTGAGCGCGGCGTCCTCGCCGTAGATGACGCTGGGATTGACACCCCGGGTGATCTTCGACCAGCTCAGGTCGACGACCAGCCCGTCGTAACCCCAAGTCATGCTGCCGGCTCCCTCGAATCCGTTGTCGAGCAAGAGGCTGGTTCCGGTAGTGTCCCGGGGCGGCCCGAACAGGTCAAGGGCAGGATGCAGACAGTAGACGCCGATGTCGGCCAAGGCAGAGTTGCCCAGCGTCGGGTCGAACGCGTTCATGTACTGGCCGGCGCGGAATCTGTCGTAGCGGGACGAATACTGCAGCTTCTCGATCCGGGCTTGGCGGACGACGCCCAGGCGTGGCAGGAGGTCGCGCACCAGCGAGTGCGCGGGGGCGTGCACGTTCCGCATCGCCTCCATCGCCACGACTCCCCGGCTCTGCGCGGCCGCGAAGATCTCGCGTACGTCGGCGGCCGAGGTGGCCATGGTCTTCTCGACCAGTACGTGACATCCAGCCTCGATCGCCACCAGGGCCTGGTCGTGGTGTAAGGCATTAGGGCTGGCCACGTAGACGGCATCGACGACCTCGGCCATCGCGGCGAGGTCGTCGAAGGCTTGGTCGATCCCCTGGCGCCGGGCGAATTCTTGTCCGCGGGCGAGGTCTCGTGAGCAGACGGCGGCGGCCGTGACCCGGCCGTTCGTCGCCTGGCACGCGGCGACGAACCATTCGGTGATGAAGTTGGTGCCGATGATGCCGAAGCGCAGCATGTCTCCTCCGTTACCG
>CALMKG010000311.1 GCA_937867175.1 uncultured Propionibacterium sp.
CCACCTGGTCAGACTCTTCCGCGAAGCCGTGTGCAGGCAATGAAAAACCCCACCGCCACTGGGGTGGCGATGGGGGCGATTTGCCGCCGATCAGGCTTGGTTGGGCCGATCTGAGCTCGTGACTCAGTGTCCGAGTTGATCGCCCCGATTGACCAGTCCAACGATGAAACGTGCGAAGGTCAGTTCCGGCGTGGGATCAGGGTCGGCGGTGTAGCGATCGGCGATCTGGCTCAGGAAGTTAAGCATTTCGGTTCTCCGGTTATCGGTGTGTTGTTCGGTACAACTCGAACTTACGCCGACCGATTCCGGACCTCCCGAAACTGTGGCAACATGTTGCAGCGTCAAATGCAACATGTTGCCAATCGGAGTTGGCAGGGTCACAAGCTACGGGCCACGTGGAAGCCCTGATGGACCGCGGCCAGGATGCTGTCGGGATTGGCTGCGTCCCCGATGAGTGAGACGTCGACCCGCCCGGCCAGTTCGCGGTAAAGATCGTCGTTCGGGGAGTAGCCGGCGGCGACCACGACAGTGTCGGCGTCGATCCGATGGTCCTGGCCATCGCGCTGGTAGGCGAGGCCCCGCTCGTCGATGACGGTGACGCAAGCTTGCGTGATGAACTCGATTCCAGAGTCCTTCAGCAACTGGTCGAGCGCCTGTTCGTTGTTGCGGCAGTGCTGAACGCTCATCAAGATCTCGGGCAGTGCCTCCACCACGGTCACCGAGTCGGCCTGCTGCGCACACCTTGCCGCAGTCTCGCAGCCCACCAACCCGGCGCCGATGACTACGACTCGTCGACCGTGCCGGACCCGGCCGGTGAGCACGTCTTCAGCGCAAACCACGGTGCTGCCATCAATGCCCGCGATCGGCGGGATCTTGTGGTGCGCCCCGGTAGCCATCACAACCTTGTCCCAGCGGCCGGCCAAGATCTCCTCGGCGGTCGCATCCTTCATCGTCCGCACCCTCACATTGCTCCGGAAGGTCTTGTTGACAAGGTAGGACGCGTAGTCCGCGACGTCGGTCTTGAAGCTGGGGCCACCGGCCGCCCACAGCAGGCCACCCAAGCGGGCCGTCTTCTCCCAGAGCTCGACCTCGGCGCCGCGCTGAGCGGCGGTGATCGCGCACTCCATCCCGCCCGGGCCGCCACCCAGTACCAGGACGCGCTTGGCGCGCTCCAACGCGACCACCGGGAAATAGTCCTCGGCGTAGCACTGCGGGTTCACCGCGCACTGATAGTGCCCGCCCCGGAAGCCCGCCAACAGGCATTCATTGCAGCCGATGCAAGGCACGATGTCGTAGGCCTCGCCGCGATGCACCTTGTTCACCCAGTGCGGATCGGTGAGAGCGCCATGCGCCAGCCCGACGAAGTCGGCCTGCCCGTCCTGGAGTACCTGCTCGGCGACGTTCGGGTCGTTCAACTTGCCGGTCGTCAGCACGGGCACCGACACCACGTTGCGTACCTCTGCAGCCAGCCAGGCGGCGGTGGGCGCGTCCTGGTAGACCGTCGGGATCGCCTTGTACCAGGCCTCGTAGCAGCCGTAGTCCACGTGCAGGGCGTCCACCCCGGCGGCCTCCAGCATCTTGGCCATCGCCAGGCCCTCGTCGAGTTCACGCCCGCCGGGGACGCCGTGGTACGGGGTGAACTTGTAGATGATCGGGAAGCCCGGCCCAACAGCTTGGCGTATCGCCTGGACGATGTCGAGGCCGAACTTCATGCGACCAGCCAGGTCTCCGCCGTACTCGTCGGTTCGCTTGTTCCACAGCGATGAGCTGAACTGGTCGATCAGGTACCCGCCGTAACCATGGATCTCGACCGAGTCGGCCCCCGCGGTCTTGGCCATCACAGCGCCTTGGGCCATCTTGGCCACCAAGTCGCGGATCTGGTCGATGTTCAGGGGCTTGCACATCAGCCCCGGGAACCAGAACGACTCCACTTCGCTGGCGGCCAGCGGGGCAACCTCCGCGGCGAACGGCAGCTGCATGCGTCCCAAACCAACGGTCAGCTGGACGCACAACTTCGCCTCATTGGCGTGGATGCGCCTGGCCAGGAAGTTCAGCTGCTGCAGCGACCGGGCGGAGCCCAAGATGTTGCAGGCCTTCTGTTCGTAGTCGGTGGAAACCTGGTTGGCTCCGGTGATGATCAGCCCGAACCCGCCGACGGCGCGCTCCTCCAAATAGCGGATGCATCGATCGTGGAAGGAGCCGTCCTCCTCGCTGGTGGTTCCCATCGGTGCCATGAAGACCCGGTTCTTGAGCGTCATGGTGCCGATCCGGCCCGGCTGCAACAGTCTCATCGCGATCCCCCTTCCCGGAACGGGATCATCGTTGACCCGTCAGGAATGACTAGGAGTCTACATCGCTTCAGCCGAATCGGTCGCGGGATGGAAGCGGGCCAGCAGCACCACCCCGTAAACGGCGATGGCACCGGCCGCGACCATCATGACGGCCGCCGGCCAGGTCATGTTCGCTCCCTCACGCAGCACCAGGATGCCGAACGCCACCGCGGCCACCGGGCTGACCGCGTTCGTCGTCCCCATCACGATTTCGGGCGGGCCGTTGGCGTAACCCTGCTGAATGAAGGCGGTGGCCGTGATGCTGCCCACCACCAGTGTCACGATCATCGCCCAGAACAAGACCGATGCCAGCCAGTCACGGGACGTAATGATCTCGCCAACGGCCTTGACGACGCCGGCCTCGAGGCCGTGAATGACTGCGCCTGAGGCCGCCCAGGCCACGCAACGCAAGATGGCCCGTTGGCCGCGCGCCCCAGACAACGCGAACAGCCCCGAGATGGTGAAGCCGACCACCACGCCGCCGATCAGGCGGGTGTCGTCAAGCTCACTGGTCGGGGCCGCGTATTTGACCGCGACGACGGCGAACCAGGCGGTGCCGGCCACGGTGAGTGCCACTGCCCGCCACATGGCGGACGAGACGCGGTGGCCGTGTACCCGTTCGGCCAGCAGGACAGTCCAAGGCATGGCCAGGACGGCCAGCGACTGCACCACAGTGAGCGGCGCCATCATCAGCGCCACCACCGTGATGGCGGCACCGGCGCCGATCAAGCCCATCCCGAGCCACCATCTCGGCGAACGGATCAGCGCCAGCAGCTGGCCGCCACTCATCGTCGCGTTGGCGGCGTCGTCGATTGACTGCTTGCCGACAGCCTGGTGCTGAATGACAGCGGCGGCTGCGAAGATCACCGTGGTGACCAGCGTTAGCAGGACTGCGAGGGGAATGTTCTGGTCCATGGCACCTTCCACCGGGCACATGCCACGCGCACGGAACCCTGACGCAAGTCTTGCGCATCTCACACTTGGGACATCACCCGCCGTGGGTCACTCGCGAGTGCCCGAGGGGTGGTCGCAGCGGAACCGACCTGCCATGATCGAGTCATGGCGGGCAACGGCAGCCAACTCGTCGTCGACGGGCGCTCGATCAAGATCACCAATCCCGACAAGGTGATGTATCCGGCCACCGGCACCACCAAGGGCGAGGTCATCGCCTACTACCAGGCGGTCGCGCCCTGGTTCGTCCTGCATGCTGCCGGCCGGCCGGCGACCAGGAAGCGTTGGCCCAACGGGGTCGGCACTCCCGAGCATCCGCAGCGTCCGTTCTTCCACAAGAACCTTGAGCTGAAGTCAACCCCCGATTGGGTGGCGACCCACACCATCAAGCATTCCGACGGCTCGAACGTCTACCCGTTGATCAACGACGTCGCGACGCTGGTCTGGCTGGCTCAACTCGCCGCCCTCGAAATCCATGTACCGCAGTGGCGGGTCGGCGCGGACGGCCGGCCTGAGCGTCCCAACCGGTTGGTGCTCGACCTCGATCCGGGCGAGGGCGCGGGCATGCCGCAATGCGTCGAGCTGGCACACCTGATCCGCGAGGTGCTGGACGAGGTCGGGCTCGCGTCCTACCCGGTGACCAGCGGCAGCAAGGGCATCCACCTGTACGCCGGGTTGGCCGGCGAGTTGACCTCGGCCCAGGCGTCCGACTGGGCGAAGGAACTCGCCCGCTCGCTGGAGTCGCTGCACCCGAACCTGGTGGTCGCCGACATGGGCAAGGCGATCCGGCAGGGCAAGGTGCTGCTCGACTGGAGCCAGAACAACCCCGCCAAGACCACGATCGCCCCCTACTCGCTGCGCGGTCGCGAGCGTCCGACGGTGGCCGCCCCCCGCAGCTGGGACGAGCTGACCCCCGACGTCGGCCAACTCGACTTCCACGAGGTGCTGACGCGCTTGGCCGACGTCGGAGACCTGCTCGCCGGGCTCGACGACCAGCCGAGCCGGACGCCAGCCGCGTCCGATCGGCTGACCAGGTACCGCAGCCTGCGGGACGCCGAACGCACCCCCGAGCCGGTGCCCGAGGCGTCCCCGCAGCCGCGCCCGGAGGGGAACTCGTTCGTCATCCAGGAACACCACGCCCGCCGACTGCACTACGACTTCCGGCTGGAACGTGACGGCGTGCTGGTCTCGTGGGCGGTGCCAAAGGGTCCGCCGACCGACCCGAAGACCAACCACCTGGCCGTGCAGACCGAAGACCATCCGCTGGCCTACGGCGGCTTCGAGGGCATGATCCCCGCCGGGGAGTACGGCGCCGGCAAGGTGATCATCTGGGACGCCGGCAGCTACCAGACCCACAAGTGGGTCGACGGCCGCGAGGTGATCGCCACCCTGACCGGACGCCCGGACGGTGGCCTGGGCGGGCAGCCGCGCACCTTCGCGCTGATCCAGACCGGGCACGGCGAGGACGACAAGAACTGGCTGATGCACCTGATGACCGAACGCCCCGACTACACCGAGGCGCCCGAGCCGACCCAGCCGACCCAGGATCGAGCGCCGTCCCAGCTCACCGAGGAATCCGGGCCCCCGGATGACCTGCCCACAATCGAGCCGATGCTCGCCACCCCCGGTACCGCCGCCGACGTGCGCGGCGACGGCTGGGTCTTCGAGGTCAAGTGGGACGGCTTCCGCGCGGTCGCGTCGGTGGCCGACGGTGTTGCCGCGTTCCGCAGCCGCGGCGGGATCGACCTGACCGGCAGCTACCCCGAACTTGCCGAACTGGGTGCGCTGCTGGGCGGCCACCGTGCGGTGCTGGACGGCGAGATCGTGGCCCTCGACGACGCCGGACGTCCGCAGTTCGAACTGCTGCAGAATCACGCCCGCAACCCGGGCCGGGCGCACTACCTGGTCTTCGACCTGCTGCACCTCGACGGCCGATCGCTGCTGCGCCGGCCCTACGCCGTCCGCCGGGACGAACTGCGCAAGCTGCTGGGCAAGGGTGGTCGGCACATCCATGTTCCCGACGACCTCGGGACCGATGCCGAGGTGGCGCTGGCCGCCAGCGCCGACCAGCAGCTGGAGGGCGTGGTGGCCAAGCGGGCTGACAGCATCTACCAGCCCGGCAAGCGCGGTCGCACCTGGGTTAAGGTCAAGAACAAGCTCAGCCGCGACGTCGTGATCGTCGGCTGGGCGCCGGGCGAAAAGTCACGCGCAGAGACCCTGGGTTCGCTGCTGGTAGCGGTTCCTGACGGCGAGGAGTTGACATATGCCGGCCGGGTCGGCACCGGCTTCACCGAACGAGCACTGACGCAAGCGCGTGAACTGCTGGGCGAGATAGAGGTTGACGAGCCGCCGGTGCGGGGCGTCCCGGCAACTCACGCGCAGGGCGTCCACTGGGTGGAGCCGGTCCTGGTCGGCGCGGTGGCCTACGGTGCGCTCACCCGCAGCGGTCGGCTGCGGCACCCCGTCTGGCAGGGTTGGCGTCCCGATCTCACCCCCGACGTCGTCGGCTTGGAAGACCCCGACAAGTAGCAGCGTCGGTGTGCATGACCGGTCCCTGGGGACTGTTCAGCCCTGTTTCTGGGAGGTCGGGTGTGCGCGACCGGTCCCTGAGGTCGGTTCGTACCCGGGCGCCGGACAGCATCGGACTCGTCAGTCGCGGACGACTTCGGTGAACTCGAACCGGTCGACGTCAAACAACCCCAAGTCGCCCAGCTTCAGCGATGGGATCACCAGCAGCGACATGAACGCGGCAGTCATGAACGGTCGCCGCGGCCGCGAGCCGAGTCGTTCTGCGGCCAGGCCGTTGAAGCGGCCGAACCGCTCGGCCACGGTGGCGGCGTCCTGGTCGCTCATCAGCCCGGCTATCGGCAACGGCAGCACCTCAACGGTCTGGCCGTCGGTCAGCGAGAGCCCACCGCGTTGCTCGATGACGGCGTTGATCGCCGCGGCCAGCGAGTCGGCGCCGACGCCGACACCGATGATGTTGTGCGAGTCGTGCGCGACGCTGGACGCGATGGCCCCGCGTCGGAACCCGAAGCCCCGGATGAACCCGACCGCCGGGGGTGCGGGCCGATACCGGTTGACCACGGCAACCAGCAGCACATCGGCGTCCGGGTCGGGTCGGACCTGCCCGGCGGTCACCGGCAGGTCGACCAGCTCGGAGCCGGTGATCAGCGCCCCGTCGGTGGCCGTGATGACGCGGCACCGGGCGGTCTGGTCGGCAACGTTGGACGCCGGCACCACCAGGTCGGACGCAGCCACCGGCTCGGCACCGAACGCGTTGATCGGCAGCGGTTCGGCGCGCGGTAGCAGACACGCCCCGTCCTCGGCGACCAGTTCGCCGGCCAGCCAGGTGCGCCTAGGCCGGACGCCGACCAGGTCGTCCAGCAGCACGGCGGTGAACCGCTCGCCCGGGCGGACGCCGCCGATGTCGAGTCCGTAGTGTTGCCGCGGGGTCAGGCAGGCCGCCTCGAGAACGGTGAACACGTCGTGGCCGGCCGCGATCGCCCGGGCGACCAGCCGGTCGATGTGGCCGTTGGCCAGATCGGCGGCGTCCAGGTCGTCGGTGCACAGCATCGTCCGCCCGGGGTATTTGCTGATCAGCGGGTGCAGGGCGTCGAAGTTGCGGGCCGCCGACCCCTCCCGGATCAGGATCCGCATCCCGGCCAGCAGCTTCTCCTCGGCCTCCTCCAAGCTGGCGCACTCGTGGTCGGTGGTGATGCCGGTGGCGATGTACTTGCGGGCGTCCGCGCCACGCAGACCGGGGGCATGCCCGTCCACCGGGTAGCCGCGGTCGAGCGCCACCCGAATCTTCGCCAACACGGACGGCTCGCCGGCCAGCACGCCCGGGTAGTCCATCATCTCGGTCAGGTAGCCGACGCCTGGCAGGTCAAGCAGTTGCTCGACCTCGGCGGCGTCCAGCTTGGCGCCGGAGGTCTCGAAAGCGGTTGAGGGCACGCAACTGGGGGCGCCGAACAGAATTGTGAACGGGGTGCGGGCGGCGTCCGCGAGCATCCACCGCACACCCTCGACGCCCAGCACGTTGCCGATTTCGTGCGGGTCGCTGACCGCAGCGACCGTACCGTGCGCCACCGCTGCGCGGGCGAACTCCGAGGGGGTGAGCAGGCTGCTCTCGACGTGCACGTGGGCGTCCACGAAGCCCGGGATGAGGTAGCCGGCCGCCGGGTCAGGCTCGCCGATCTCGGTGACCGCGTCCACTGCTGTCTGCGTCCAGGAGACCTCGGCCAATCGGATCCGCCTGCGCGCGACATCGACCACGTTGGCGGTCAAAGATCCGGAGTTCGTTGTCATTCGGTCCCCTCTGCAACTGGCCCAACTTCGGGGCAACGCCTGCAAGATCCATAGTCTCATTGGAGGATGGAGGATACTTCGAGCTCACCAGGGAAGGGGCCGCAGCCATGAGCGAGTTCTATCTGGGTATTGATGTGGGGACCGGCGGCTGCCGGGTCGGCATCTACGACGACGCCGGCAAACCGCTCGCCTTCAAAGATTCGCCGCTGACGTCCTACTACCCCAAATCCGGCTGGGTTGAGCAGAACGTGGACGAGTGGTGGCAGGCGTTGGTCTCCTCGGTGCGCGGGGCGGTCGAGAAGGCCGGGATCCGGCCTGACGAGGTGGCCGGTATCGGCTACGACGTCACGTCGGCGAGCCTGGTCGCGGTCGACGCCGATCTGCGTCCGCTTCGTCCGTCGATCATGTGGGCAGACGTCCGTGCCAGTGAGCAGGCGCGACGCGGCGCGGCGATCGACCACTGGGCCCGGCTCTACAACGGCGGCGGCAAGGACGCCCCGTCCGCGGAATGGTTCTTGTACAAGGCGGTTTGGGTGAAGGAGAACGAGCCGCAGGTCTGGGCCGACAGCGCCTGGCTGTTGGATGCTCCGGACTGGTTGGGCCTTCGGCTGACCGGCGAAGCAGTGATCAACATCACCTCGGCGGCGTTGAAGATGCACCACAACAACGACTATGGCGGCTTCCCCCTCGATTTCTACGACCAGGTCGGCGCCGAGGGCCTGATGGCGAAGATGCCCAGCCAGGTCAGGGCGCTGGGCGAGAAGCTGGGCGGGCTGTCCGCCGCGGTCGCCGAGGAACTCGGGCTGCCCGCGGGTATCCCGGTTGGGGTCGGGACGATCGACGCCGAGGCGGGCATGATCGGGATGGACGTGATGGCACCCGGCAAGATGGCGCTGATCACCGGCTCCAGCAACCCGCTGCTGGCCCAGAGCGCCGAACCCATCTTCGCCCCCGGGCTGGTCGGCGCCCACACCGACGCGCTATTGCCGGGCCAGTACACGGTCGAGGCGTCACAGTCGGCCACCGGCTCGGTGATGCGTTGGTTCCTCCAGACAGCGGCCCAAGATCTCCTAGAGGCGGCGAAGAACGGCGGCCCGTCCGCGTGGGATGTGCTCAACGAGCAGTCCAAGGACCTCCCGCCCGGCTCGGAGGGTCTGCTGGTCACCGAGTACTTCCAGGGCAATCGCAGTCCCTACAGCGACCCCTTGGTGCGTGGCACGTTCACCGGCCTCGACCTGCACCACCGCCGCGAGCACCTGTATCGCGCTATCCAGGAAGCCACCTGCTACGGCTTGGAGGCGAACCTGCGGACGCTGCGTGAGCACGGCCTGCAGCCGGACTCGATCATCGCCTGCGGCGGTGCCCTGTCCAGCCCATCCTGGATGCAGATGCATGCCGACGTCACCGGCGTCGACATCGTCATCACCGAGGTCCAAGACGGGCCCACCCTCGGTTCGGCCATGATGGGCGCGGTCGCTGCCGGACGCTTCGCCGATCTGCACGAGGCCGCTGACGCGATGGTGCACGAGGCCCACGTCTACCGCCCCGATGCCGCACGACACCAGGAGTACAGGTTCTGGGTTGAGCAGTACCTCCAGCTCTATCCCGCGCTGAAGGACATCCAGCACACCGTTCACAACCACCTCGCCGACTGACCGAGCCGACGCACCGAGAGGAAGACCCATGGACGACGCCGTGAGCAAGGCCCTCCAGCACACCGAGACCACTAGGGTGGTCGAGGTGGGCCGTGGGGTGCTAACCAACTCCGGCCGGATCATCAACGACCTGCTCGTCGACGAGGGTAAGCCGGGGCTGTTGGTGGCCGACGAACGTACTTGGCAGGCGGC
>CALMKG010000312.1 GCA_937867175.1 uncultured Propionibacterium sp.
CAGGTCGCGGACGCCATCTTGGACGCCGGCTGGATCATCAACGCGCCACGCCCTGCTCTGCTGCGGCTTGCTCCGCCACTGATCGTCACCGCCGAGGTCATCGACGAGTTCGCGGCAGCGTTGGCGAGGACGCTGGACGCCGTGGGTGGCAATGACTGACGAGGCGCCGGCCCGGACGTCGTCAAGGGTGGCCCGGCAGGGTCTCATCATCGCCCTGATGCAGCAGCGCGAGGTCGGCTCGCAGGCGGAGTTGGCTGACCTGCTCGCCGGCGAGGGCATCACCGTCAGCCAGGGCACTCTCAGCAAGGATCTGTGGGAGATCGGTGCGGTACGGGTGCGCAGCGCGGACGGCTCGCTGGTCTACGCGCTACCGAACGCCGAGGTCGCCTCCGACCATGCCGCCCACGAGGCCCGGCTGGCGCGCATCTGCGCCGAGTTGCTCGTCTCGGCGCAGGGCTCGGCGAATCTGGGGCTGCTCAAGACGCCTCCGGGGGCCGCGCAGTACTTCGCGTCCGCCATCGACCGGGTGGCGCACCCCGCCATCTTGGGCACCATCGCCGGGGATGACTCCATCTTGGTGATCGCCCGGACGCCCGACGGCGGACAGGAGCTGGCGGACTGGTTCAGCGTCCTGGCGGGCGGCGAGAACCGCGACCCCGGCAACGGGACGGGACGGGCCTGATGGGAGTCACGAACGGGATGGGCGATGATGGGGCGGTGACGCACAGCCCAGATCAGCCTCCAGCTCAGCACGCCGACGGATTCCTCTGGGGAGGCCGGTTCGTCGGCGGCCCTGCGGACGCGATGTTCGCGCTGTCGGTCTCCACGCATTTCGATTGGCGGCTGGCGCTGGACGACCTGGACGGCTCAATCGCCCACGCTGCTGCCCTGCAGCGCGCCGGGCTGCTCAATGAGGCCGATCACCTGGCAATGGTGGCAGCGCTGGCCCAACTGCGCTCCGATGTGGCAGCAGGGCGGGTCGGTCCCGCAGCCACTGACGAGGACGTGCACGGGGCGCTGGAGCGGTTGCTGATCGAGCGGGTCGGCCCTGAGCTCGGCGGCAGGTTGCGGGCCGGTCGATCCCGCAACGACCAGATCGCCACCTTGGTACGTCGCTGGCTACGGCGCGAGATCCGGCTGGTGGCACTCGACGTGCTCACTGTCGTGGGTGCGCTGCGTGACCAGGCCGAGCGGCACTTGGGGGTGATCATGCCCGGCCGCACCCACCTGCAGGTCGCCCAGCCGGTACTTCTCAGCCATCAATTGCTGGCCCACGCCTGGCCCTTGCTCCGTGACATCGATCGCCTCAGCGACCTGGATGATCGGGCTGCTGTCAGCCCCTACGGTTCGGCGGCGCTGGCCGGAACCTCGCTGGGACTCGACCCGCAGGCCGTCGCGGCCGAACTGGGTTTCGCGTCCAGCGTGCCGAACTCGATCGACGGCACCGCAGCCCGCGATCTGGTCGCCGAGGCCTGCTATGTGCTGGCCCAGATCGGCGTCGATCTGTCGCGGCTGGCAGAGGACGTCATCATCTGGGTGACGCCGGAGTTCGGCTTCGCAAAGTTGGACGACGCCTGGTCAACCGGTTCGAGCATCATGCCGCAGAAGAAGAATCCGGACGTCGCAGAGTTGGCCCGCGGTAAGGCTGGTCGGCTGATCGGCAACCTTGCCGGGCTGCTGGCCACCTGCAAGGGTTTGCCGCTGGCGTACAACCGCGATCTGCAGGAGGACAAGGAGCCGGTCTTCGACTCGGTCGACCAACTGCACATCCTGCTGCCGGCGGTCGCCGGCATGGTCGCCACCCTGCGATTCGATGTCGAGCGGATGGCGCAGGCTGCCCCGCGCGGCTTCTCGCTGGCAACCGACATGGCTGACTGGCTGGTGCGTCGTGGTGTCCCGTTCGCTCGTGCCCACGACATCGCGGGTGCTGCTGTTCAATACTGCGAACACGCGGGTCTCGAGCTGTCAGAACTGGACGCGTCCGCGTTGAAGCAGATCGCGCCCGAGTTGGACTCCGGTGTGCTGGAGGTGCTCACCATCGAGGGTTCGGTGGCGGCGCGTGACGGTCGTGGCGGCACTGCACCCAGTCGGGTCGCCGAACAGTTGGCCGAACTGGACGCAGTGGCGGTCGATCTGCGCCAGTGGGCCGAATCGTCGACCGCACAGAACTGACCTGACGGGGGCGGGTGCCCAATCAGCGGTTTTCGTGGGCTGTGGTGAAGCCCGCTAGATGTACCCGGCCAGGACGGTTGCCGCAGCGCCGTCGAAGCTGCAGCGTCCGGCTGGTAGCCGGGTGAAGACCGATGCGATCGATGCTGAACATCTGTCGACCTTGCTTCGGTTGGACGCGTTCACTGCGGTGACGATCCCGGATGAGTTGACGCCGGCAGCGGTTCGACTCAGCCCTGGTTCAGGCCGCGTTCGATGAGGCCTACGACACTGTGATCACGATCACGGCCCGCCGTGATCGTCTCGATCAGCGGATCGCAGCCTTGGCCGCCAACAGTCGATACACCGACGTCGTGCGCAGGCTTGGCTGCCTGCGAGGCATTTCGACGCTGACCGGGTTCGGGTTGGCGGTCGAGATCGGCGACTGGAGCAGGTTCACCGGCAACTCGATCGGCTCGTTCGTCGGCCTGGTCCCGTCGGAGAACTCGTCCGGCCAGTCACGTTGCCTGGGGTCGATCACCAAGACCGGCAACAGTCATGCCCGCCGGCTGCTGGTTGAAGCCGCCTGGCATCACCAGCACCGCTACGTTCCCGGCAAGACGATCCGCGACCGCTGGGACCTCGCCTCGCCGGCAGCCCGGGCCCGCGGTGATGCCGGGAACCGCCGTCTGAACCATCGCTGGAACCAGTTCAAAAAACGCAAGAAGGCCAACAACGTCGCCAACGCGGCGATCGCCCGCGAACTGGCGGGCTGGTGCCACCAAGCATCCAGCCTGGTGGCACCTCATCCTGCCCACTTGACAAACCATCACTCCATATCAGTACAGCTAGCTGACCCCCTCTGGCAGCAGACTCCTCAGCGCGGCTACATGCCCGGTGAAGGCCGCACGGCCGGCTGGAGTCAGGGACAGCCACGTGGTCTTGCGCAGGTCATCACGCCTCTCCGACCCCCTCTTGGCGACGACCACGTAACCGGCGTCGGTCAGAATCTTCACCTGCTTGGACAGATGGGCGTCGGCGATGTCCAAGCTGTCACGGACGTTCCCGAAGGCCATCGCATCGACGGGCTCGAGCAGGCTGCAGATTCTGAGCCTCAGCGGGGCATGGATCAGTTCGTCGAACCGGGCCTCAGCCACGCCGCACCGATCCGACGAGGGCGCGGAACACGTGGGCGCAGCCGTAGGTTCCGACCATCCACGTCAGCAGGACGGGCACGACCGCCCAGGGCCGCAGCCCCAACGAAACAAGGCCGAGAACAACGCTGAACATGGCCAGCGTCCAGACCATCACGCCTAGGGCGCCGGCGAACGCGCGGCCGCCCCAGCGGCGGAACTGGACACCCGTCTGCTGCTGCACGAAGTACCCGATGATGAACAGGACCGCGATGGCGAGCAGGGACCCATCCCCGGCGGTGTACCCCTCTCCCGGGTTGGCCGTGACTCCGTCCGCGACGAACCATGCGAGGGCGGCCCCGGCCGCCGTCATCAACGTCCAAGGGGTAGCGAGGTTGTTTGCCAACCGCTCGCGGTCGGCTTCGAGCAATGCGAGGCGATCCTGCGCCTCCTGGGAGTTGCTGTAATCAGTTGCCATATTGGCAATCTATACGACTTGCCAAAGTGGCAAGTGATGTTCGAGAAAATTCTTTGCTTGCCACCTCGCTCGCCCATCGGCAACTCCATGCTGTCGCGAACCTCGCGGCAGACATCCGGACGTTGGTGTGCGCCGTTGCCTCACGGCTAGATGTGAACTACAGTTGACACATGGTCGAGGTGGTGAAGTCCGCTACATTCGACCGCTGGCTCCGTAGACTCAAGGACCGTCGCGCGGTCGCCCGGGTGCTCGTCCGGGTCGATCGACTGGCCGCTGGTAACGCCGGAGACGCCAAGCCCGTCGGACACGGCGTCTCCGAACTGCGGATCGATTACGGCCCGGGCTACCGCGTCTACTACCTGCGCGAAGGCGAGCGGCTGATCCTGCTGCTCACCGGCGGAGACAAGTCGAGCCAGCAGACCGACATCCAACTAGCGCACCAGATCGCCGCAGACTGGCGCACCGAGGAAGGAGCAGACTGATGAGCAGCCATCCCGAGACGTTCTCCGCCTTCGACCCCGCGGATTACCTCAACAGCTTCGATGACGTGGTCGCTTATCTGGAGGCTGTGATCGATGAGGGCGAAGATGATCCCACCCTCATCACCCAAGCTCTAGGTGCCATCGCCCGGTCACGGAACCTGAGTGCGATCGCCCGCCAGGCAGGCATGAGCCGAGAGGGTCTTTACAAGGCACTGTCGGCAGGCGGTAACCCGACCTTTGCCACCGTGGTCAAGGTCGCACGCGCCCTCGGCCTCCGCGTTCACTTCGAATCCGTCGCGTAGCGCGCACCATCGGCGGCAGATGCGGATGTCCGGCGTAGCGCCTCACGCTGATGACCGGATGTATTGGGGATGTGAGCGCCAGACTTCGTTGGAGCTGAACTGAATCCCTTCAACGGTGACGTGGGGCAGCGATTCCTCTCCCGGAATCTCGGGAGCAGGCATGCACGGGTGTGGCCGAGTCCGTCGAACACCTCTCGCGGGGATCCGAACTGCTAGCGACGCCCGCCAGCGCGAGAAATGAGCCCTTGCAGCTCCGACAGGTCCTTGCATGCGCTTCGTCTTGAAGGCAGGCGCCGGTAGGGGTTTCAGAGGAGGTGTATCCCTTCGTCGGTGGTGACCGGCAGCCGGGCGAGTCAGGACGCGTCTTGGACGCTCCCGATGATCAACTGTGTCCCCGTCTCGAGGCGTGTCGGGGATGATCCCCGCATCCCGTGGACGTACCGATGACGCGCTTCACGGTATTCCTCGATCTGCCGCCAGGGCTTCCCCACGTTCTTGACCTGTTGGGGGTAGTTGTCGACCACCTTCTTGAACACGGCGTTGTAGTGCTCCAACGAATGCAGCTTTGCGTCCGCCAAAGCCGAGTAGACGTCGCGGACCTTCCAGCCCTTCTCGGCCAGCGCGACGACGAGGATGCGGATTTTCAATCCCTCCCACGCGACCCAGGCCAGAAGGAGAGCCTCCGGTGTTCCCTGGCCGCGCGCTCGCGAGACTTCCTCTTGGGCGCAGACCTGGTGCCATAAGTGTGTCTTGTAGGCAGATCCGTTGTCGGACAGGACTCGTTCGACGTTGACGCCGCGCTGCCCGAACCAGTGGACCGCCCGGACCAGGACAGCGGTGGCGGTCACTGCGGTCTCGTCATCGTGCACTTCGGAATAGACCATCCGCGAGTGGTCGTCGATCACGGAGTGGATGTAGGCGTGGCCCATCTTGGGCTGACTGCGTTTGTTGCGAGGCTTGTCAGTTTCGGCGCGGTGCGGTTGCCTTGTTGGCGTCCGAGGTAGCGCCAGCCGCCACCATCGGGGATGTTGCCGACCTTCTTCACATCGACATAAGCCAGAGAGCCGGGATGGTCGTGCTCGTAGCGGCGGACCGGTTCGCCGGTGGCCCGGTCGACATGGCTGAGCCGGTTCATCCGGCATAGCTTGACGACCTTCAGCGAGGTCTTGGCTGGGCTGGTGTGGGGTCGACTGGAGCGGTCCTGCATCGATTCACCAGCACGGTAGCGATCAGCCCAACGTTTCACCGTGGGCCACGAGCACTGGAAGCGGGCGGCGACCTCGGCGATCGGGACACCGTTATCGACGACGAGCCTGGCAACAATCAGGCGGTGTTTTGGGGTCAAGGCTGCGTTAGCGTGGGACACAAGAGGGCCTTCCTGGCTTGACGGAACTGTCGCAAGTCCCACTCAACCAGCGAAGGCCCTCCCTCGCTCACACGACCGGATCACAGCCACTCAACCAACGTGTCCGGTCAGTACAGCTAGTCTGTCGGGGTGAACGCGCTGCTTGAAGAACTGACTTGGCGTGGCTTCGTCGCCCAATCGACCGATGTGGACGCACTGGCGGCCCACTTGGACGCAGGCCCTATCACGTCCTATGTCGGTTTCGACCCGACAGCGGCGTCTCTGCACATCGGCCATCTCATGCAGCTGCTGGTGGCCAGACGCATTCAGGAGGCCGGTCATCGACCCATCCTGCTGGTGGGTGGCGCCACCGGATTGATCGGCGATCCCAAGCTGGCCGGCGAGCGGGTGATGAATGATGCCGCTGTGGTGCACGAATGGGCCGAGCGATTGCGCGACCAGGTCAGTGGGTATGTCAGCTTCCAGGGCGACAACGCCGCCCTGGTGGTGAACAACTTCGATTGGACATCGACGCTGTCGACCTTGGACTTCCTACGCGATGTTGGGAAGCACTTCCCGGTCAACCGGATGCTCGCTCGCGATGTGGTGGCACGCCGCCTCGAGGACGGCATCAGCTTCACCGAGTTCGCCTACGTGCTGCTGCAGTCCCTCGACTACCGGGAGCTGTACCGGACCCACGGGGCGACGTTGCAGACCGGCGCCCAGGACCAGTGGGGGAACATCACTGCGGGCATCGACTTCATAAGACGCACTGAAGGGGTTCAGGTGCACGGTCTGGTGACCCCGCTGCTGACCAAGGCGGACGGCAGCAAGTTCGGCAAGACCGAGGCAGGGACGGTATGGATCGATCGGGAACTCACCTCCCCGTTCGCCTTCCACCAGTTCTGGCTGAACGCCGAGGACGCCAAGGTGATCGAGTACCTGAAGATCTTCACCTGGCGCAGCCTGAACGAGATCACCGAGTTGGCCGAGCAGACCGCCAACCGGCCGCAATTGCGGGCCGCCCAGCGCGCCCTGGCAGACGACATCACCGATCTGGTGCATGGCAGGGCTGAGCGGGAGGCGGCGGCAAAAGCCGGCCGAGCACTGTTCGGGGGTGCCGATTTGGGTGAATTGCCTGAAGCCACGCTGCCCGCGGTGATGGCGGAACTGGGAGCTGTCGATCTGCACGCAGCTGACGGCCAACTGCCCCTGGTGAGCGACGCTCTCGTCGCCGGCGGGGTGGTGGCGTCCAAGTCCGCCGGACGCCGGGCCATCGCGGAAGGCGGTGCGTACCTGAACAATCGCAAGGTGATTGACGTGGAGCAGCGACTGACCCGTGACGATCTGCTGGCCGGCGGTTGGGCCGTGCTGCGTCGAGGAAAGCGCACGGTGGGCGCGGTAAGAATTGTTTGACAAGGGATTACTCTGGTCGCTTGGGGACGATTTGCCTCTTTGGGAACCTCCGTGTAACGTTGGCGAAGCCTTCTGAGCGAGACGGACGCAAGAGTTCCTGGTACAGGACCCCATCACGGGGGCCGAACCAAAGGAGAATGCGGCTGGGCCGGGGGCCGACCAACGACAAAGAATCTGAACCGCAGACGGGGTGTGTGTCCAGCAAGGGCCCACCGCAGAGCGGAGAAGATTCAACGGAGGCGAACCGCAGGGTTTGACTTCTGGCCGAGAGCTCGGTAAAGTTGGACGAGTCGCTCCGGTGAGAACCGGGCACATGACAACAGCAGATCGAAGAGTGACGAGCCGGCCCCGCCGGCAAGGAACAAAGCGATCGAATAAGGGCCGAAAAAGCCGGTTTGACAGCCGACCAAGAAGCCCGATAAAGTAAATCGAGTTGCCCCAAGCAGCGGCCGGAAAAGCCAAAGCGAGGAGCGCATCCGAAACTTGAGAACTCAACAGCGTGCTTAAAAGTCAATGCACAATATGCACTAAAAGATCCCGTGCTCATTGGCAGGAGTAATCCTAACAATGAGTTTCGAGATTCCTTTGATGAGTGACAATCCAGTGATGGAAATCTTGTCAGCATCAAACATCAAAGTTGACGACAACCGACCCTCGGGTCCGTGTCGATAGATTTTCAACGGAGAGTTTGATCCTGGCTCAGGACGAACGCTGGCGGCGTGCTTAAC